>CAZYGV010000006.1:18111-21903 GCA_964647155.1 uncultured Thermoproteales archaeon
TATCGATTGGTGCTTGCACTCCTCCATATCCCTGCACTTCTGCATGCCCAACTGGTGCTCTCAAGCAGATTAGCTCGAGAGTTAAGTTAGGTAGTGTTGTGTGGTTTCCTGAGAGGTGTATTGCCTTTAGAGGTGGTGAATGCTATGTCTGTGTTGAGGTTTGTCCTCTCAACGCTATTTCCAAAGGTTCTTTAGGTCCTGTAATTGATCAAAGTCGTTGCATCGGTTGTGGTCACTGTGTATGTTCATGTCCAGCCAATCCAAAGGCTTTAGAGTTGAGACCTGTAGGTAGTGTGAGAATTGATGATTGCTAGGTAGGGGGTTGGCGTGGAGGTACTAGGTAGATTCGCTAGAGTTGATGAGGTGGTTAATGAAGTTGTGAAGTATCTGCATTTACCTCCCTCATGTACTCTAGATCTACTACATGCATTGGGTAAGGTGTCTAGCTGTACGATTACATGTAGCAAACCTATACCACCCCACCTAAAGGCTACTATGGATGGTGTTGCTGTTAAGTCTAGTGATGTTGCTCATGCTAGTGAGGTGAATCCTATCTACCTTAAGTTGAGGAGTAATGAGGTAGTTCACGCATGTGAACAACCTAATTTTGAGCTTCGTGAAGGTGAATGTGTCTTGATAGAGACTGGTGGTTACCTTCCTCGTGGTGCAGATGCTGTTGTTAGGCTTGAGGATGTTGAGGTTGCTGATGGTACTGTTGCTGTGTACCGCAGTGTTCCGAAGTACGGTAATGTGTCCCTGGTTGGGGAGGAGCTTAGTACTGGGGATACCATAGTAAGTGTAGGTGATGTCATTAGGCCTTGGCACCTAGCTGCTCTCTCCTCACAAGGTCTTTCCTCAATTGAGGTCTACGACCTTAAGTGTGGTGTTGTCATTACTGGTGACGAGTTTGTTCGAGGTCTAGCAATTCCTTACACCATGTGGCTAATCGTTGGTTGGCTACGTGAGAACTGGTTTACTGAGGTCACTACCTGTGTAGTACCTGATGACACGAGTACAATTGTTAGTAAGGTCAAAGAGTTCATCTCTCGTAACTACCCCGTGATATTGATTGTGGGTGGTACTGCTCTAGGTAGGAAGGACTACAGCGTTAAGGCTATTAAGTTGCTTGGACCTGAGTACATGGTGCATGGACTAGCTATTAGACCTGGAAGGACTACTTGTGTTAGTGCTGTTGATGGTAGGTTGGTTATTGCTATGAGTGGTCTACCTGTTGCTGCATTAGCTGTTCTAGAGCTTATTTTGAGGAGTATCTTAATCAAGTGGTTAGGTGTTAGAGCTCCTCCTAGAGCTGTTGTTCGTGGTAAGTTGGTTAAGAAGGTTGCTGGTGCTGTTGGTTATAGGTGCTTTGTTCGTGTTATTGTTCGTCGTATTAGTAGTGAGTACTTTATTGAGCCCATCATGGTTGGTGGTTCTGGGTCACTACGTAGCTTGGTCCTAGGTAATGGGTACCTCGTTGTTCCTGAAGATGTTGAGGGTTATGATGTTGGTGATGTTGTTGAGGTGACTCTCTATGGTCATGTCGAGGAAGGTCTTTCACAGACTAGTTGATTACAGGGAAGTACTCAATATAGTGGAGAAGTACGTTAGGTTATCTCCGAAGGGTATTGAGGAGGTACCTATTGAGGATGCCATTGGTAGGATCCTAGCTAGTGATGTTTACGCTCCTTCTGATGTACCTCCCTTTGATAGGAGTTTAGTTGATGGTTATGCTGTGTGTGCTCTTGATGTTGCGAGAGCACAGGAGGACAGACCTGTACCTCTGAGGGTTATTGCTCGTATTGGTGTTGCTTCTCAACCACCTACCTTTAGTAGAGGTGAGTGTGTTGAGGTAGCAACTGGTGCACCCATACCGTACCCAGCAGATGCTGTAGTACCTGTTGAGTATTGTGATGAAGTGAGCAACGATACTGTGTTCATTCGCCGTAGAGTGGCACCTGGTGAGAACATTGATTTTGCTGCTTCAGACGTTGTCAGGGGTCAGCTACTTGCTGAGAAAGGTACAGTTATTACTCCAGCACATGTAGCGTTATTTGCTGCAACAGGTATCAGAAAGGTTAAGGTATTTCAGCGCGTTCGTGTTGCTATCATAGCAACAGGTAGGGAAATTCGACCTCCAGGAACAGAGCTGGAACCTTGGTGTATATACGATGTGGATACTTACCTACTAGCTTCACTACTCACTAGTAGGAGGTGTTTCACTTACGTACTCAAAGGTATTGTCCCTGATGAGGTTAGTAAGCTCAAAGCAGTTCTAGACGAGGTACTTGATGAAGTAGATGCTGTTCTCATTATTGCTGGTACTTCAGCAGGGGTAGATGACATAACCTACAGAGTACTGAGTCAGTATGAACCAGGCATAGTAGCTCACGGTGTTAAGCTTAGACCTGGTAAGCCAACTATTGTAGCTGTGGTAGGTGATAAGGTAGTTTTTGGTCTACCGGGTTTCCCAGTATCATGCTACATAGCCTATAGGCTAGTTGTTGAGCCAGTTCTCATGAAGCTTGCTGGTGCGAGATTCTCTTCAGAAGGACCTACTGTGAGAGCTAGGTTACTAACAGAAGTGAGGGGAATAATCGGTTTTAGACGTGTAGTGCCAGTAGTAGTGAGTAGACGTGGAAATGAATTACTTGCGTACCCAATACCGATCAAGAGTAGTTCAATAGCTCACTTTCTCTCTTGTGATGGTTTTATCCTTACTGAACCAAGTACTGAAGTCATTAAACGTGGTACGTTAGTTGACGTAATTCTCATAAATCAGCAACTTAGCATAAGTGATGTACTGTACATCGGTAGTCACTGTCCGTTAGCTGAGAGGGTCCTTAGAAAGGTCCTAGGTCCTAATGTAAAGCTGATTTACGTAGGTAGTTTAGGTGGTCTTAGAGCACTTCTCCATGGTGGCTGTGATGTGGCTGGTTCACATCTCCTAGATCCGGAGACTATGGAGTACAATGTACCGTACGTACGTAGGTTAGGTCTACGTGATGTTGTTGTCGTTAGAGGTTACGTTAGGGAGCAAGGTTTCATATTTAGAAGGGATCTGGCGGGTAAGGTGAACTCATTCAGAGATATAGTGGATTTGGGTTTGAGATTTGTAAATAGGAATCGAGGTTCCGGTACTAGAGTACTGATCGAGGAGATCCTACGCAAAGAGGCTGAGGAACTAGGTATGGAGCCTCAGGAACTAGCTTCTAGGATTAAGGGATTCCACGTAGAGTTCACTACTCATGAAGCTGTTGCAATTGCGATAGCACAGGGTAGAGCAGACGTCGGGTTCGGTATAAGGTACGTAGCTGAGAAGTATGGTCTAGGCTTCAAGTACGTAGCAGATGAGGTTTTTGACTTAGTCATCAGTAGATCAGCTATGAGCGAGAAATATATTAGGAATGTGGTAGAGTTCATGGGTAGTTCCGCCTTTAAGGAATTAATAAGGGAGTACTCAGGTTACAAGGTACATAGGGATACTGGTACCGTGATTTTCGAAACTTAGCAACTACACTACACTTATTTCCTGAACCATAGCTTAGGTTGTGTTATGAGTACTTAAGAGGAGAGCAACGTTATGGTACTTGTCGATGTATATGGTAGACCTCTAACACATATGAGGATCTCCATTACCTCTAGGTGTAACTACAGGTGTTTCTTCTGTCATAGAGAAGGTGAGGGCTATGGTACTGACTTACTAAGGGTTACCGATTTTGAGGTCATTGCTGAAGCTGCTAAGAGATTGGGTATTAAGTACTTCAAGTTAACTGGTGGTGAACCACTTATAAG
>CAZYGV010000007.1:0-19894 GCA_964647155.1 uncultured Thermoproteales archaeon
GTTAGAAAGGCAAGCCTAGAGCACCCAGAGATGAAGAAAGCTAAGTTCCTAAGCGACGTAGCATACATGCTAGACTACACAACATTTGAGCCAATGCACCCACTATGGAGTAAGTACAAGAAGATAATATTCGACGCTATTGCAGCTGTTGAGATGGGTAAGATGAAGCCAGATGAGGCGCTGAAGTTCATGATAGACTCAATAAAGGCAGATCCAGAGTTAGCTAAAGAAGTTGTAATTACGGAGTAGATTACCCACTCCCTTCTTTACTCCTCTCATCACCTACATCTCTAAGCTCCTCAAGTTTTCTTTTCAAAAACTCGAAATCCTCTACGATACTATCGACAATACCTATAACATAGTCATATACATGAACACGCACAGTTCCTAGATCTACACCTGTTTTAGCGGAAATTACTTGAGCCACCTTCTCCACTATCGTCTTAACACCATCTATGTCTCTATTCAGGATTGCGGTGAGTAAGTAGTCATAGGTATCTCCATCAAACATCTTGTCAATGAGCTCAATTACATTACTAAGCCTAATCACTTGTGCCTCTACCATAGGTGAGTCACCCTACTATTCAGGAGGGAAAGTAATTTGAGGAGATCAATACTGAGGTAAATTCATTCACCAATCGTATACTTTCACCAGCCTCTTAACTAGCTAAAGTAGTAGGGATTAATGAATAGGTGTAAGTAACTCGCTTTATACATCAATATGTCTAAAAGGAAATTCTTTTTTACCCTACTCACACAATTACCCCCGATGCCCTCTAAAAGATTACATTACTCAGCGGGTAGATTAAGTCCTAGAGTTAGGAAGCTCCTACTACTCAGTATCTTCCTAGGTCCATGTATTGTCATGATTGTTCTCTTTTGGTTTGGTCCTGTATTCCTAACTGTCTTCCTCTCATTTACGGATATAAGTATTAGGAGACCTGAGTGGCATTGGGTTGGTCTTGAGAATTACTTCAACATAGGTAAGCACCCATTCACGATGAAGGTAGTTGTGAATACGGCAATTTACGTTTCCTGTACGTTGCTATGGAATGTCTTTGTTGGTCTTCTCTTTGCTCTACTCACTTACTACATGGATGAGAAGAGTGCTCTCTTCTATAGAGCTCTCTGGTTATTACCGCGATCCTCACCACCAGTTGTCTACGGTCTACTGTGGTTGTGGGTGCTTGATCCAACTGAGTATGGTTTACTCAATCAATTTGTTCTCGCTCTTGGTCTCAGCGATAAGCCAATTAACTGGTTGATGGAGTACCCCATGCTCTTCATAATACTCATCAATGGCTTCGTTGGTTGTTCATTCGGTATGATTGTGTTCTCATCAGCTCTCAAGTCAATACCTAGAGACTACATAATCGCTGCTCGTGTTGATGGTGCTTCTGAGTGGAGGATAATTAAGGACATAATCCTACCACTGCTGAAGTGGCCACTCATGTTTGTTACAGCATGGCAGACACTGAGTCTCCTAGCATCTTACGAGTACATCCTGATAGTGACCAATGGTGGTCCATTCTACGCTACAGAGGTTTGGTCGCTATTTGCATACCACCAAGCATTTGAACATCTTGAGCTAGGTTTTGGCGCTGCACTAGCTATGGTGCTGGTCATTGTTTCGATCATATGTGTTGTCGCTTACATGAAGGTGTTCAAGTTCAGGAGGATGATATCGCCTGCAAAGATTGAGATTACTTAAGGGGTGATGCCATGTATAGGGGTAGGAGATCGGTAGTGAATCCGTACTCGTACAGGATTAAGAGAGCATTGATGAAGGCTGTGATATATGGTGTTATGACTGCTGCTACGATACCACTTGTAATAATGTACCTGTGGCTCTTCATGCAGTCAATCAGTGATAGGGTACTAGTTGGTTTCATACCGACAAACTTCTCGATCAGGGGCTGGAGATTTTTATGGCAGGAGATCAAGTTTGGTGAAGTTACTATACCGATTATATGGCCTATAGCACTGAACTCACTAATCATAGCAGGTGGTGTTACGGTCTTTGAGGTATCGATTGCCCTACTAGCTGGTTACGCTCTTTCAAGAATAGAGTTCCCACTTAGAGATAAGATGTTACTCCTCATAATTGCACTACATGCCTTCCCTGGTATCACACTTCTCATAGCTACATTCTACTTACTTCACCTAATGGGCTTGATCAATACACTATTTGGCGTCATAATTGCTAAGGCAGCATTCGAGATACCTATGGCAGCTTGGTTGATTAAGGGCTTCTTTGATGCAATACCATGGGATGTCGAGGCATCAGCTCTTGTAGATGGATGCAGTAGGTTACAGGCCTGGAGGAAGGTAATTCTACCTCTGGTCAAGCCGGGTATAGCTGCTGTATCAATATTCGCATTCTTAGCAGGTTGGAATGAGTTCATATTCGCGTACACATTCCTCTTTGATCCAAGTCTATTCCCACTATCAGTTCACGTACTCAACCTAATTGGTGAGTTCAGGTACGTAGATTACTCACTACTAGCAGCAACAGCACTCTTCTACTGCATACCACCTCTAGTATTCTTCATCCTAACCCAGAAATACCTCATGCAGGTTCAGGTTGGTGGTGTTAAAGGTGCTTAATCTAGGAGGTGAGTTATGTGGTTAGTGTGAAGTTAGTTAACCTATGTAAGTACTTTGGTAGTGTTAAGGCTGTAGACAACCTAAATCTAGAGATCAGAGATGGAGAATTCGTCGTACTACTAGGCCCCTCTGGTTGTGGAAAGACAACAACACTCTTCTGCATAGCTGGTATCTACAAACCAACAAAGGGTAGGATATACTTTGATGAAATCGATGTAACAGATTGGCCTCCTAAGGACAGGAACATAGGTATGGTCTTTCAGAGCTATGCACTGTACCCACACATGACGGTATTTGACAACATAGCATTTCCACTGAAATTGAAGAAGTTACCTAAGCAGGAGATCGCTAGGAGAGTTAGGGAAGTTGCTAAGATGCTTCAGATAGATCACCTACTGGATAGGTACCCAGCACAGCTCTCTGGTGGTCAGCAGCAGAGAGTAGCACTAGCAAGAGCACTTGTAAAGCAACCTGATGTCTTTCTCTTAGATGAACCACTGAGCAACTTAGATGCTAAGTTGAGGATACTTATGAGAGCTGAGTTGAAAAGACTTCAGAAGGAGCTAAAGATAACTACAGTATACGTGACGCACGATCAGGCAGAAGCAATGACCTTAGCTGACAGGATTGCAGTCATGAATGAGGGTAAACTACAGCAGTATGGTCCACCAGATGAGATCTACAATAAACCAGCAAATGTATTCGTTGCTGGATTCATAGGTGCACCACCAATGAACCTACTTGATTGCTCACTGGTGGAGAAAAATGGTAGGTATGTACTTGACTTCACGTCATTTGAGATAGAGTTACCTAGAGAACTCGGAGAAGTTGTTAGATCTAGAGCTAGTGGTAGTGAGGTAGTGTTTGGTGTTAGACCGGAAGATCTCAAGATAAGTAGAGAACCAACAGCATCAGCTATCAAGGGTACAGTGTACGTTACAGAACCACTCGGTAGGGAGGTCATAATTAACGTCAAGGTTGGCGATCACATAATCAAGATCATTGAACCAACAGCAGTAGCCTCAGAAATCACACCAGGTCAAGAAGTATGGATTGTATTCAACTTCAACAGGATACACATATTCGATAGGAAGACAGGTAAGCTAATTGCATAGATGTGAGGATACCAGAAAACTATGTCGAAACCGCTCGTGATAGCTCATGCATGTAACTCACTCAGTAGAGTTGCTAAATGCATTTCGCAAGGTGCTAACGTCATTGAGATTGATGTCTATTTGTACAGTGGAGAGTTAATTGCGTACCATCCACCAGATCCAGTAGTTCCTGTGTCCAGAATTAAGAGGTTTACAGAGTCGATTAGGTACGGCATAAAGAGAGCTAGAGCACCTAAGCTGAGGGACTTACTAAGTGAAGTGGTGAAGTACCCTATCGGTATCTGGCTAGACCTCAAGATACCAGAGATTGAGGATGCAGTATGTAGATTAATCATGGAGTTGGGTATCTCAGATGAGAGACTCTACTTTTCATCAGCTTACCACTACTCGCTAAGAGTAATCAAGGAGCTACTACCTAAGTCACGGACATTTATTAGTCTCAGTGAGAGACCTGTCGACCCATACTACGTAGCTAAGTGTGCTCGGGCGGATGGTGTTTCTGTGAGGATTGACTTTCTAGATCGGGAACTAGTTGAGCAATTACATACACACAATATGAGGGTCATTGTGTGGACTTTGAATGATAGGAGACAAATAATCAATGCGATAAAGCTAGGTGTTGACGGTATCGTTACCGACATTCCAGAGCTAGTAAAGAAACTCTTGAGTAAGTACTGATTTATCTCCATCGAGTACGTACTCTACTCGAGGTGGGTACATGTACTTCAGGTACTACTGCCCAACTGAGATAATCTTCGGTAGAGGATCTATCAAGGAAGTTGGTCAAGTAGCTAGGAACCTCGGTTCAAGAGCACTTCTAGTAGTTGGTAGGAGATTCGCTAAGGAATCAAGCTACCTCAATAAGATAACCAAGCTACTTCAAGAAGCTGGAGTAGAAGTCCATGTATTTAGTGGTGTTGAACCTAATCCATCGATTGAGACAGCACAGAGATGTAGTGAATTCGCTAGAGAGAAGGGTAGTGAGGTCATAGTTGCCTTTGGTGGTGGTAGTGTAATTGATGTGGGTAAGGCAGCTGCTGTAGTAGCTGTTCAAGGCGGTAGAGTAGAGGAGTACCTCTACCCTAAGGTAGTTACAGGTGATGCATTACCAATCGTAGCGATACCAACGACTTGTGGTACAGGTAGTGAAGTGACGAAGTATTCGGTACTCACTAAGATTGAGGAAAAGAGAAAAGTAGTGATAGTTGGGTCAGCTATAATACCTAAGGTAGCCATAGTGGATCCTGATGTCATTAGGTACCTACCACCTAAGCTAATTACGTGGACAGCAATGGACGCGCTTTCACATGCACTAGAAGCATACGTATCTAAGAGGTCAACACCGATATCTGATGTACTAGCACTCGAAGCTATAAGACTCATCATTGAGAACGTTGAGGAAGCAGCAAAGAGTGATGAGGCTGCGCAGGAGAAGCTACACTTAGCAGCAACACTAGCCGGAATGGCGATAAACGTAGCAGGAACAGTACTCGTACACGCAATGGGGTACTACCTCACAACACACCACGACGTACATCATGGACTAGCAAATGCGTTGACACTACCCTACGTACTCGAACTGGATCTACAGCACATACCCAAACACAAGGTAGAGAGACTACTACACCTATTAAACGTAGTGACAGTACAAGATCTCATAATCAAGCTCTGCAAATTACTCGATAGAATAGAGATACCAAATAGCATAAAAGATGTAGGAGTTCAAGAAGAAGAACTAGAAACCTATGCAAAGCACACACTAGGATATCGAAGAAATCTCGAAAACAATCCAGTAGAGGTAACTGAGGAAATGGTACGAGATCTCATAAGCAAAGCACTAAGTGGTAGGAAGAAAACATACAGATATCACCAGTGTCGATCATAGTCCTAAAGATAGTACAAATTTCACAATATTCCATGAAATTAGCATGCTAGAAATACAACTCAAGCAATATTGTATAGCGGTGTTATACATAGAGTTATGTGAATCAGGAGGTAGACTTATCAAGATAGAGTAAATCATGAAACCTTTATATAGATTGATTTTACCTTCTACCAATGTAGGTGAAGGTATTATGAGTAAGGGAGTTAGCCCTAAGGTACTGATCGCCGTAGTAGCAATCGTAGCACTAATAGTGGGTATAGTCATCGGTTACTTTATACCGAGACCAGCTCCACCAGCGCCACCTCCACCAGCTAAACCACCAGCAAAGCCACCAGCAAAACCAGCTCCACCAGCACCACCTGTTAAAAAACCATTTGCCGGCATCAAGATCAGGGTGTTAGTACACTCAGGACACCAAGCAGTACCATGGTATAAGTATGCTGACAAGATCAAGGAGCTGTACGGTATTGAGTTAGAAGTAGTAGAGTCACCACCAGAAGAGATCTTCACGAAGGCACTACTAGGCATTAGATCAAAGCCAGCTAAGTATGATATTGTTCAATTCAACACAGCATTCATTGCAGAGCTAGCACCATACTTACTACCATTAGACGACTACATACTGAAGACACCAGGTGAGGGAGGTGTGGCATTTGGCGACATACTACCAATGTTCAGATACGGTCAGTGCTACTGGGCAGGAAAAATCTACGCACTAACACTAGACGGAGACATATTCTTCCTCTACTACAGAAAAGACCTATTTGAGAACCCAATTGAGAGGAAGCTCTTCAAGGAGAAGTATGGCCGTGAACTAGAACCACCAAAGACATGGAAGGAGCTACTAGAGATCGCTAAGTTCTTCACTAGGAAGAAGGGTGAGAAGCTCTGTGGTCAACCACTGAAGAGAGACTTCTATGGTGTAGTATTCCAGCTGAAGAAGCCAAGAATATTCTACTGGTACCTATTCATTTACGCACCATACATAGCAGCCGCAACAGGTAAGAGACCACACTACTTCGACCCAGAGACCATGAAGCCACTAATCAATCACCCAGCTGCAGTTGAAGCGCTGAAGCTAATGAAGGAACTACTAAAGTGCATGCCACCAGGTGTGCTAGGTTGGGAGTGGGACGAGTGCTTCACGGCATTCATGAAGGAAGGTATTGCAGCAATGACAATACACTGGCCAGACGAAGGTAAGAGAGCACCAGAACTAGCACCACTACCAATACCTAGCCCACCAAAGCCAAAGCTAGGTGTAGCACCACTACCTGGTGTCATCGGTCCAGATGGTAAGCTATACAGATACGTCTTCGTAGATACAGCATGGGCAGTAGGTATCGCTAAGTACAGTAAGCACCCAGATGCAGCATGGGCAGTACTAAGCTTCATGTGCTCACCAAGATGGGACCTAGAGAGAGTAATGGCACCAACAGACTTCATGCCAGATACAGGACATGACCCATATAGGTTCTCACACTTGTTCTCACCAAGATTCCTAAAGCTAAAGCCATGGTTCAAAGAAATGGTACATGCATACCTAGAGGCAGCTGAGGAAGCAGAGAAGGGCAACTACTTCACGCTACTGAAGATACCAGGAGCATTCGAGTATCTAGAGACACTAGCAACATACGTACACGCATACCTAGCAGGTGAGATTCCAGACGCAAAGGCAGCATTAGATAAGGTAGCTGCAGAGTGGGAGAAGATTACAGAGAAGTTCGGTCGTGAGAAGCAGAAAGAGTACTATCTAGCAATGTGGAAAGCACCAGGTTAGTAGTCCGATAGAAACTTATAGAAACCCAACAAGTCTATAATCGACAACGTATGTCACCGAAGACCATTAGATACAGCGAGAAACTGTACGCAAGGTTACTGGTACTTCCAACCATAATCGTCCTGATAGCAATTGTCGTATTTCCCTTAATTTTTTGTATTCAGGTTAGCCTCAAAGACTATGACCTACGTATGCCCCCTCCCTATCCCTTTGTAGGTGCTGCTAACTACGTCAAGTTGTTCTCTGATGATAGGTTCATTGCTTCACTTTACAGAACATTTCTCCTAGTTGCAATGTGTACCACAACACAGCTGCTATTGGGATTAGGCATTGCACTTATGATATACTACCACCTTGAGAGAATTAGGAAGTACATTCTTGTAATACTAGCTATACCACCAATGATATCACCTGTAGTTGTTGGGTACATGGGTAGACTAATCTTCCACCCAGTAGCTAGTCCGGTAAATTACATACTGTCTCAGCTAGGACTACCAGCTGAGATTAGGTGGCATGCATCACCAAGCACAGCACTGCTAACAGTATACCTAGTTGATACTTGGCAGTGGACACCATTCATCATGTTAATACTGTTAGCAGCAATATTAGCAATACCTAAGGACTTTGTGGACTGCGCAAGAGTTTATGGTGCGTCATTCCTTCATGAAATACGCTACGTAATTCTACCACTCATAAAGCCAGCTATAGCAGTTGCTGTTCTCTTCAGAATGCTCGACATACTAAGAATGTTTGACGTGATCTATGTGCTGACGTATGGTGGTCCAGGTACGGTAACAGAGGTAGTTACATTCTATGCATACTTAACGAGCTTTAACTACTGGAAGATCGGTTATGGTGCTGCTATGAGCTGGATTCTCATGATAATACTGACTGTGATATGTATGGTGTATCTGAGGTTGTTGAGGTTGTGAGGAGGTGAGAATTGTGAGACCTAGGTACTTGATAACGAAGATCTTGATAGGAATCTTGACAGCAATCGTTGTGGTCATAACGCTATTTCCAGTGTACTGGATGGTACTGACATCGCTAGCACCCGCTAGAGAGGTCATGACTTATCCACCGAAGTTCATACCATCCAGGATAACTCTAGAGCACTGGATCTACGCGTTGAAGATTATAGAGAGACCACTCATAAATACGCTAATCATAGCTGGTTGCACGTCCATAATCTCAGCATTCCTAGGATTCTTCTCAGGTTATGGATTTGCTAGGTACAGAGTTGGTGGCTCACACCTACTGTTCTGGATACTATCAATTAGGTTTCTACCACCGATAGTTGCTGTCATACCATATTATCTACTCTTCAGAGCACTAGGAATTCTTGACACATATCCAGCAGTCATAATACCACACCTATGTATAGGTATTCCATTCGCTGTGTGGTTGATGAGGAGCTTCATCATGAGCATACCAATAGAGCTTGAGGAGGCTGCTCTTGTAGATGGTTGTAGTAGACTCGCTGTACTATTCAAGATAGTGTTCCCACTAGCTCTACCAGGATTCCTCATTACGATATTCTTTACCTTCATTTGGTCTTGGAATGAGTTCATGTATGCGCTAATACTAACGGATGTACATGTCAGAGTAATGACCGTGACCATTGCTGGTATGAGAGAGGCTCATGGACTTATGTGGGGTGCTGTATCTGCAGCAGCTACGGTAGCTACGTTACCGACGATGGCTCTTGCTGTAGTTCTTCAGAAGTACTTGGTTAGTGGTTTAGCGTTCTTCACACCTAGGAGGTAAATTCTCGAGAATTTTTCTTAGGTACTGAACCGATACCTTGTACCCTTCCTCACCATATTTTTCCGATAGTTCCACAATGATGATACCACTGTAGGTTGTTGTTACTAATTCGAGTACTCGTCTAAGTGGTATTTCTCCCCAGCCTAGTGGTAGGTGTAAGTCACCGAATCCATACACTACATTATGTTCTGGGAAGAAGGAATGGTAGAGCCCATAGTTATCACTTAAGTGCATGTGTACAGTATGTGGTAGTGCTTCTTCTACTGCTTTGAGGAAGTTGAAGTTAAGTGCTTTTGAGCATATGTAGAGGTGTCCTATGTCGAGTGTAATACCGAGGTTCTCTCTGTTAACTTTCTTCACTACATAGAGTAGTTCACTTACTCTTCGACAAGTATGTGTTAGACCTAGATCACCGTTCTCTAGACCTATGGTAATTCCGTAGTCTCTAGCTAGGTCGCAGCACTTTGCTAGGTTCTGTACCAATTGATTTAGTGCTCTGTACTTTACCTCCTCATTTAGCTCTACGTAAGTTATGTTTCTAGGTCCTGTCCACATTACTCTCTGTAACTCTTGCTCTGGTGGTATGAGGTAGCCGCTATGAAGTACCATGATATTAGCATCTAGTTTTTGACCTAGCTCCATACATGACTTGATTACCTCTAGTGAGTACTTTAGTAGCTGTGTGTCAAGTATATTCACTTCGTCAGGTACATGTATGGTGTATCTGAAGCTGTATGTTGAGAGTAGGTCAAGTAGTTTCCGTACATTTCCTCTAGCTAATTTCCTACCTATGATTAGGTTGAATTTGTGTGGAGAGATCTCCAATACCTCAATACCAAGTTCACTGAAGAAGTTGAGCCACTTAGTGATTTCCTTCATTCCTTCAGTGGTTAACCGAATTGACATTGGTAGGAAGTTCACACCTATTGGGTTCATGTCTACATTCGAGTTAGTTAATGTTAATAAGTGAATTCTCTTTGTTGTTGATGTGGTGAGAAGTGTGAAGGTTAAGGTGAGAATAATTTCTGAATCCATTGGTGTTGTTGAGGCTGAGCTATTCGATGATCTTAGTCCAAATACCTTCAGGAAGATTGTTGAGGCTCTACCATTTGAAGGTGTAGCACGTAGGTGGGGCGATGAAGTTTACTTTGAGATTCCCGTCCATGTTCCTGAGGAAAATGCTGTTGAAGTGGTTGAGAAGGGTACAATTGCTTACTGGCCGCCAGGACACTCACTCTGCATCTTCTGGGGTCCTACACCTGCTAGTAGACATCCTGATGAAATTAGACCTGCTAGTCCTGTGAACGTAGTTGGTAAGGTCTTAGGTGATCCGACAGTGTTCTCTAGGGTTAAGTATGGTGAGAGGATTAGAGTTGAGAGAGCTGAGTAATTACTCGACTACGGTACCTGGTTCAAGTACTTTACCTGCAGGTACTCTAGCTCCTTTACCTATGTAGGAACCGAGCTTCATGACCTTTCTTCCCCTCCTTACTACCTCAATTGGTCTCTCCTTCCAAACTCTCTCCTTCATAATGACCTTAGTCACTACATTCGGTTCAATAACTGCTTCACTACCAACAACACTGAAACCCAAGTATGTAGCTCTACCGATGGTTGCTCTAGGTTGAATCGAAGACCATGTAACTTCAGTGAACGAGAATATTGTTGTTTCCTCTTCAACTGTTGTGTAGTCTCTTACAAGTGTATGACTAGCTACGTAGCTACTTCTACCGATGTACACGGGTCCCTTAATAACTGCGTAGTGCTCTATCTCTGCTCTATCCTCAATAACTACAGGGCCCTCGATAACAGCTGTTGAAGCTATCTTCGCTCTGCTCGATATGGAACTCCTCTCTAGAGAACTCAATACGAAGTAGTTTGCTCTCAAGAGATCCCATGGAAAACCAATATCAACCCACCAACCACTCCAAATAGAGGACCTAACTCTCCTCAACTTAATTAACTTCGACATAGCTACCTCAAAGCTCTCATACTGCTCGAGAAGTTTGAAGAACTCAGTGTCTACTATCATCAAGCCGCCAAATGCGTAGTAACCCTCAAGCTCTTGATTAGGTTTCTCAATGAATTCCGTAACAAAGCCTTCAGCATCTACTCTAACAGCTCCATAGAGTCTAACATCCTCTTCAGGAACTAGCATCAGGGTACTGGTGCTATAGGCTAGGAAGGAGCTGAGTATTGTCTCAACACCTTCTTTCGGTAGCAATGTATCTCCGTAGTAGATGAGTACATAACCTCTAACATAGTCCTTAACCGATAGGAGCGCAGCTTCAACACCTACACCATCCTGCTCAATGACTTCAAGCTCAAGACCTAATCTCCTGTACCTCTCAAGAACTGGTTCAAGGGAATTAGGTCTATCTGTAACGACGAGAACTCTCCTTAAATTCAACTCAAGTAAGTTACCCAGTACGTACTCAATAACTGCTCTACCAGCTATCCTCAGCAATACCTTAGGCTCTCCCCTAGTTAATAGCTGGAGACCAGTACCAGGACCACCAGCCAGCACGATGACAGGTAGCGACATTAACTACATCACCGTCACAGTCTTAGCTAGGTTCCTCGGCTTATCAGGATCAAAACCTCTCTGAGTAGCTGTGTAGTAAGCAATTAACTGGTAAGGAACTATGTAAGGTATAGTAGCTACGTACGGGCTCAACCTAGGTAACTCAATAGTGACTTCAGGTAACCTCCTAACTCTACTACCTTTAGGACATACAGCTATTGTCCAAGCACCTCTAGCTCTCATCTCCTCGATATTACCACCAATGATCTCCTCATCGTAACCACCGAGAACAGTGAAGAATACTGGAAATCCAGGCTCTACAAGAGCTATTGGACCGTGCTTACTCTCACCAGCTGGATAAGCCTCAGCATGTACGTAAGCTATCTCCTTCAACTTAAGTGCACCCTCCATAGAGATCGGTACACCTAACCACCTACCTAAGAAGTAAGCACTTTGCTTACTAGCGACCTCTCTAGAGAGCTTCCTAGTAATTGGCTCACACCTAGCGATCACGTACTCAACTACTTCGGGTACCCTCCTTAATTCAGATAGTAGGTCACGGTAATTATCCTCAGGAAGTGTACCGAGAACCTTACCCAACCTGAGAGCTAGGTACGTGAAGACTACGAGCTGTGTAGTGAAGGTCTTCGTAGCAGCAACACCGATCTCAGGACCTGCTCTCGTGTATACCTGAATATCTGATTCTCTAGGAATAGCACTATCAATGACGTTTGATACAGCTACTACCTTGGCACCACACCTCTTGGCAACTCTAACAGCGACTAAGGTATCTATGGTTTCACCTGATTGACTAACAGCAATAACAACATCTCTATCACTAATCTTCGATAGGTACCACTGAGCTTCAGAAGCTATGATAGCTTGTGAGAATACACCAGCTAGCTCGTGAAGTAGGTAGCTACCTGTGAGCGATGCGTGATAGCTAGTACCTGCACCAATGATGAAAATGTGATCAGCATCTCTAATCAACTCAACAACTCTATCGATCTCAGGACCAAGACCAGATATGGTAGAGGATATCGCATAGGGCTGCTCATGAATTTCCTTAAGCATGAAGTGCGGGTAACCACCCTTCTTGGCAGCTTCAAGACTCCACTCAACAACCCTAATCCTCGATCTAAACTCAACAACTCTAGATGGAGGAGGTACAGGATCTAGATCTTCACTCTTGGAAATCTCCTCAACAACAACACTACCCGAAGTCACGTAACCAGCCTCGAGATCTCTCAGCACGAGCACTCTATTCGTGTACTCGAGAAATGCAGGGATGTCGCTCGAGACGAACATTGTATTCCTACCAAAGCCAATTACTAGAGGTGATGTGTACCTAGCGAAGAATATCTTGTCAGGTTCATCAACATCAATCATAGCTATAGCGAAGGTACCCCTCAAGATAGATACCGCCTTCTTGAAAGCATCGTAGGTAGGTAGACCTCTCCTCTTAAACTCCTCAACAAGATGAGGAATAACCTCAGTATCTGTTTCACTAATGAACCTATGCCCTCTCTCAATAAGCTCTTCACGAAGTTCAAGGTAGTTCTCGATAATACCGTTGTGAACAACAGCAATACCCATACCACAGTCGGTATGTGGATGAGCATTCACATCAGTAGGAGGACCGTGAGTAGCCCACCTAGTATGTCCAATACCAACAACACCACAGTACCTATCGAAACTGAGTTTCTCACGAACATCATCGATCTTACCTCTACACTTCCTAACGATTAATCTACCATCAGGGGTTATGATGGCAAAACCAACAGAGTCGTAGCCTCTGTACTCAAGGTTCTTGAGACAACGATACAACACAGTACCCAAGTTAGCACCTAGAGCAGTCAGCGTAGTTGCAACACCGATAATACCACACATCAAGGAACCATAGGTAGACAACAGTAAATTATCAGTATCTAAATCTAACTAAGCATCACAGAAGCAGGACAAGAGAACGCGGTGATTGAGAGTGCTTCACTTAAGGAATTGTAGATTCGTAGTGACACCCGACCTAGCTACAGGTACGGTAAAGGTCATGGAGGGAGTGGACATTAAGGTACGTGAAGACGGTATAGTAGAGGAAATCGGAAAGAGTCTACATACTGAAAGTGGTTACGAAGTAATTGACTGTAGGAAGTACGTAGTGATACCTGGATTAGTCAATGCACACGTCCACGTAGCAATGACCTTGCTTAGAGGATTCTGCGATGATAAGGAGCTACACACCTGGTTACAGCACATGTGGGAGGTAGAGCGTGAGCTAACTCCGGAGGTCGTGAGGTTAGCCTCTGAGCTAGGTATCATGGAGATGCTAAGTACAGGAACAACAGCATTCATAGACATGTACTACATGCCAGAGCAAACAGCTGAGGTAGCAGAGAGGTACGGGATAAGAGCAGTACTCGGACCAGTCTTCATGGACGTGATGTACAGTGCGAAGAAGGTAGAGAACGATCTGAGAAACCTAGTAGCAATGTGTAGAGAAATGAGATACGTAAAACCAATAGTGAACATACATAGCGTATACACATGTACGAGAGAAACCCTAGAACGAGCGAGAGATCTAGCAAGTGAACTCAACCTAAACATACAGATACACGTCTCAGAGACAAGACAGGAAGTCTATAGGTGTAGGAAAGAGACAGGGAAATTCCCCGTAGAGTACCTAGCTGAACTAGGTCTAGTAACAGAGAGAACACAGCTAGTACACCTAGGGTGGGTAACTAGCTGGGAGCTAGGTATCATCAGAGATCAAGGAGCAACCGTAACACATTGTCCTGTATCAAGCATGAAGCTAGCAACAGCGGGATTCCTACCAATCAAAGAGATGCTGAGCATGGGAATAAGGGTGACGATAGGTACAGATGGGGCAGCAAGCAACAACACACTAGACATGTTTAGAGAAATGAAGACAGCAGTACTCCTCCACAGACACGGATACTGGAGTACAGACATAAATGCACAGCACGTATTCACAGCAGCAACAGTAAGAGGATACGAACTACTCAACATAAAGGGAGGAGTCATTGCACCTGGATACGTAGCAGATCTCGTACTCATAGACGTAGAGAAAGCACCACTACAACCACTTAGAAGAGACAACGTACTATCAACCCTCGTATACTGCGTATGTGGAAGAGATGTAGAGATGACGATGGTAAGTGGGAAAGTAGTTTACTGGAGGAAGAGAGATGAAGAGAAATGGAGAGAAAGAGCAGTGGAGATAGCGAATAAACTCAACAAGTACATGGAGAAGTACCTGACCTAAGGGTACAGAGCAAAGGAACAGTACCTACGAGAACCACCACTTCCTATGCTTAAGATCAATGACGATACCTAACAACTCAATACACTTAGCAGATAAAACAACCTCATCTTCACCCGGAGCAATAGCGACATAAGCTTCAACACACCTACACTCATTATTCATCGAAACCGCAACCTCTACCTTCTCACCAAGATACACAATACCATACGTAAGAGTAGGACCTCTAAACATCACCTCCCTACCATACCTCAAGCCTAATTCCAAAGCAATCTCCGGAGGAACAGCAACAACAGGTTCATCACTTTCGAAACCAGTATTCAAAAGAGCATAAACCTCAACCTCCTTACTACACCTCCTCAACTTAACAGGAATTCTTAACAACGTCCGAAACCCTCAACACAATCTTCCTCCACCTAATGAAAGGACGAGAAGATAGAGAGGTGGAGATCTCACTTAACCCCCTTAAATGAGCTCTATGCATTTCAAAAATAACCTCTAGAGAAACAATCTTCTTCCCCACCATACCTACACCTCATCTCTATTAGAAACTACTCAACAACTCGTTAAAAACACTGTTAACGTCAAGCACTCTCACGCAAAGTAATGCACCTAGACCACACAACCAAACCCAATACGAGGTAAGAAATAAAAACAAGACAGCAAACACAAATCACGACCCCAGAACCCGAGATAGAGGCCGCGGTGGTGTAGCCTGGTAACATGCGGGACTGTGGATCCCGTGAGCCCGGGTTCAAATCCCGGCCGCGGCCGGTTGGGGCACCCGGGGTCAAACCCGGCCCCAACCGCCAAATACCTCTATGAATTCACCTCCTCCGGTTATGGTACCCCTCTAAGCTCATAGCAGAGCACAGAATAATATGCTACACTAGTCCTCGATACTAGTGAGTCATCAAGTATCCCTCATGGTAACTAGCAAGTCGTGCCCTTTCTAAAGTCTACGAGAGTGCTTTAATGAGGGATGTTAATGTCCTTAAATTGACACATGTTACGTGTATGGGTGTGTTCTCTTGCGTGTTCTTAGATTGAGAGACCAATCAGTCGATCAATACGCTAGGGATCTCTTTACTGAAGTGAGGAATTTAATTGATAAGTTGGTTCAGAAGTATGGTTTGAGGCTGGATAGCATTCGATCACATATTGAGTACTCAAGACCTAAGTACTTCGTCAAGGAGGAAAGTTCATCTGAGAGAGCTATTGCTGTGGGTAGCTTACTAGATGAGCTTAGGAGTCGATGTAGGGAGATCTTACCAGAGAGGATAGTGGTTGAGGATTGTAGTAAGAGATCTTTAGCATATAGAATTGGTCTCATACTAGCTGACGGTTATGTTGCTGATGATGCTAAGATAATATTCGCAACAACTAACTACACATTACTTGCAATATTACTCAAGTCCTTCGGCGAAGTGTATGTGAAAGGCGCGTCAACGGCTTGTGTAATGGTTACAGGAGAAGTTAAACCTGTACTCTCATTTCATGTACTGGATAGGGATGCCGTTAGGTTAATGGAGAGAGTGATCGGTGGTGAGGTACCTTTCAATTCTGCTATTGAGTTTGCTGATTTCTTGAGTGGTCTCATTGATGGTGATGGTACTGTTGATGGTTTTAGGTCTGTTATTAGGTTGTGGTGTTGTGAGGAGAAGTTACGTAGGTTTCTTCACGTTCTTGAGGAGGGTAAGAGGCGTGGTTACTTTGACTATGTTGTTCGTGTTGATGAGGTTCGTGATGGTTCTAAGTTGCTTAGAGTTGACTTCTCTGTACAGTCTATGAGGGAAAGTTGTTTTCTCTACTTACTGGAGCTTCTTCATCCTGAGAAGTCCTCTGCTCTCAAGAGGGTTCGTGGTACTTACCTCAGTAGGGATTCTGTAGCTAGGGTACTGGGTCATCTCAATATTCGCTTTGTTGAGAAGGTTAATCCGTTTACTGGTGGTGTGAGTAGGAGGATTGAGCTTAGGTTCACGAAGTATAGGGATGAGGCTATTGAATTCCTTACACAGGTACTTGGAATTCCAAGAGATAGAGTTAGAGTTCGTTCTCTTGGTAGTGGTAGGAAGTGTGTAGCTGTATCAGTTAGTAGGTATCACGTTGATTGGTGTTTAAAGATCTTGAAGTTTCTTGAGAAATTCAATCTACGTAGTAGACTTGAGAAACTTAGTGAAGGTGTAAGGTTACTCAGTGAAGATCTTACTTAATTGTCCTCCTCTAGGTCCTCACCTTACTTATATAGTTCTTGAGCTTCTGTACTAGCTTCAAGACATCTTCTCTATGTACTTCGAACTCTATCTTCTTCAGGAATCCGTGGTGGTAATTAGCGTGTAGTCTTTCAGCACTTGCAAATAGTCTAGGTAGTTCCCTATCATCTGTTTTCTCTGTTACATAACTAATTACTTCGTTGAAGTGTATGTGCTTGTAGTGTGGTAGTTCTTCTAGTTCGCCTATGATGCTTAGTAGTGTGGTTACAGTACCCCAGTACTTTTCACTTGCTTGTATTAAATCGCCTTTCTTGTAGAGATCTCCTGCTTCCTTCATGTATTTTTCGTGCAATTTCTCGTAGATTCTGATTCTAGTTTCGGAATTTGTGACATCAGTAACTAGTTCTAGTATGAGCTCTGGTACTGTCTTACCTAGGTTACGTGCTTTCCTATGTAGTAACTCACGTAATTCCTCTGGTATCTCAATTTCTGTATTCACAGTACTTCACCTATCATTGAATTACGTTGAAATTACTAATTTAGTCCTCTGCTCTAAACGTAGTTACTTGGTGAGTACTTTGCTTGCTGCTAGGTTGTATGGTGCTAGGGATCTTCGTCTTGAGGATGTCCCTACTCCTGAAGTTCCTGAGGGTTGGGTTTTGGTTAGGACTCTTGCTGTTGGTATTTGTGGTACTGATAAGGCTTTTTACCTAGGTACCTACCCCCTGTTTAGGGTTCCTCTAGTTCCTGGTCATGAGGTTTGTGGTGTAGTTGTTGAGGGTCCTAGGGATTTGGTTGGTAGGAGGGTTGTTCCTGAGATTAACTTCTCCTGTGGTAGGTGTTCTCTCTGTAGGTTGGGTCTCTACACTCATTGTCCTCACAAGAGGACTCTCGGTATTGACTTCGATGGTGGTATGGCTGAGTACTTCGTAGCTCCTGTATCTGCTCTACACTTTGTTGACGATCTTGATCCTATTGTTGCTACTGCTGTTGAGCCTCTAGCTGCTGTACTTAATGCTCTTGAACAGTACCCACCTAAACCTCACATGAAGGTCGCTGTTCTCGGTAGTGGTAACCTAGCTATACTAACTATTCAGGTACTGAAGTGCTTTGGTGTAGTGGATGTCGTTGCTATTGCTAGGGATGATAGCCCTAAGATCAAGCACCTACGTGAGCTAGGTATTGAGATTGTTACTCTTAGTCAGTTGAGTGACTACGTTAAGAGGTGTACTCCTGAAGGTCTTGGTTTTGATATGGTGTTTGAGGTTACTGGTTCTCCTCAAGGTCTTGAACTAGCGATCGACATCACTAGACCTAGAGGTGTTATTCATCTGAAGTCTACTCCAGGTACTAGAACCTGTATTGACTCTACGAGAGCTGTTGTTAAAGAGCTCAGGATCATCGGTACTAGGTGTGGTACCTTTAGGGAGTTCGAGAAGGCTATAGAGTTAATTCGAAGAGGTGTTACTAGACCTGTTGTGACGAGTATTGCGAAGTTGAAGAGTGTAGTAGAGGCTTTCGAGAGGTCACTTCGTAGGGAGGAGGTTAAGGTTGTGGTGGTTCCTTAGCGATTTGCTTTTTACCTCCGGTCTACCTACTACCTCTGTGCTGTGTGGGTTGAGGCATGGTTAGAATAGTGTACGCTACTTTCATGAACTACGTCTTTAGCTTCAGTGAGGCAGTTCTCAGCTTTCTCTTCGTGGTGCTGATTATTAGGAGGCTGTCCTTTAGTGATTTTGCTAACTGGATTCTCATCACCACCTACATCTCTTACGTGCTCTTCCTAGCTGCAATATGTGATTACTGGATTCCTAGGTATATAGCTAGAGGAGTAAATGTCTCTAAGACAGGCATTGTGTTGATATTGCTACTTGGTTTAGCTGCAACAGCTATGTACTCTACCATAGGGTACGCCCTAGCCCTAGCATTTGGTCACGATGTCGTTGCAACTCTACTAGCTTCCCTCATTGTCCTACTCATATTCCTCAATAGAGGTTTGAACGGTATTGTCATTGGTACGAAACCTCAGTTCGCTACTCTATGTCTTCTAGTACAGAGAGCTACTCAGCTTGCTGTTGCTGTCTTGATGGTGTACTACCTTAGGCTTGGTGTTAGAGGTGTCGTTGTAGCGGCTATTGCTGGTTGGTGTGCAGCGTGTATGTTGCTCTACTCAATTACTCGTGAGTACGTCTTTAATTCTAGAGTTAGCTATGAGATGATGGTTGTATGGATTAAGAGAGCTTGGTTACCGATGTATGTGGCCATCTCAAATACCCTAATGGTGGTGGATTACGCTGTTGTGAGGTACATCACAGGTAGTGATGAGGTTATTGCACTATACGGCGCCGGTGCTACATTTACAAAAGCTATTGCACTAACAGCGCAGGCCATGCCTGCTCTCTATGCAGGAGTATTGAAAGATGCTCGTGGTGAGTACCTGTACCATGCTCTCTGGGCCATGTACCTAGTAGCTATACCCTTGACAACCTTCATATACTTCAACTCAAAGCTCATAGCGACGCTACTTGGTGTTAAGTACGTGAAGCTAGGTCCAGTACTACCTCTCTTCGCTATCATGTACATAGCCTACATAACGCATACTGCTATCACAGCAGTGTTCACAGGATTAGAACGACGTGAATTGAGTACAGTATCCTCTAAAGAGCTACTAAAGACAGCACTCTTCAAGAACCCTACAGTGAATGTTGTAGTGAATGTAGCTTACT
>CAZYGV010000008.1:0-19192 GCA_964647155.1 uncultured Thermoproteales archaeon
TTGAGAGGAAGAACTTATTCTACTACATTCACGTACCTATACCTCGTGAAGTTAAATGTCTTGAGGAGGTCTTTACAGCTATTTTGGAGAAATTAGGTGAGTACCGTGTCTCTAGGCTTGTTATCGATAGTGTAACTGCTCTAACTGCTGGTGTACCTGAGCGAGAAGCTAGAGCTGCATTACAGATATTTACTGTGTATGGACTTAAGCCTCTCGGTACTACTACTATCTTCATCTCTGAAGTACCGGGATTTGGCTTCGAGCAATATCTAGCTGATGTTGTGTTGGAGCTTAGTACGGAATACTGGAGGGATAAGGTACGTAGGTTCCTTAGAGTACAGAAATTCAGAGGTAAGGTTGTTGAGAGGGTATGTTACGAATTTTCTATTGGGAATAAAGGTATTGAGTTATTGACTACATGTGCGTTTAGAGGTGAATGTAGTGATACTTCTTTGAGGATATCTACCGGTGTACCTAAGTTAGATGAATTGCTTGGAGGTGGAGTGTATAGAAGGTCTGTAACGCTACTTCTTGGCCCTTCTGGTGTAGGGAAGAGTCTACTTGCTCTGCATTTCCTTGTACACGGTGCTAAAGTTGGTGAGAATGTACTTTACATAGATCTTGGTAATTCTACTGAAGACTTATGGAGTTACGTTAGAGCTACCTATGGTATCGATGCATCCGGTATTGAAGAGAGATTCAAAGTTGTTACAATTGATACCTACAGGTATACACCTCGAGAACTTGTGAAGTACCTTAGTGAGATTATTGACCACACTAAACCATTGAGAATTGTTCTAGATAATGCACAGCACGTACTCATCACATACGATAATGAGGGGTATAGTACTCTCGTACAGATCATTAAATTACTCAAGAGTGTAGGAGCTACCTCATTCATTACGTTACTACAGGACATCAAGACTGGACTTAGCTCACCTCTCCTAGCGCTAGTAGATAACGTCATTGCTATGTGGCTTGACTTTAGTAATCGGAGAGTTAGGAGAATGATTAGTGTAGTGAAGGCAAAGAAATCTAGACACGAAACTGGTGCCTACGAAGTAAAGGTAGTTGATGGTAAGCTAATTATTGAGTAGGGGATGAATTGAATGTCTCATTACTCACTCTTCTTTAAATTGCTGAACTATGTAGCACCGAACCTAGGATCCGTACTCTACTTCCATCTCAAGAGATTACTAGGTCAAGACCCAACAGAGATACTGATCAAAGAACCGAGGAAGGTGTATGAAGTACTGAAGGCTCTTAATGCAGGAGATGAGAGAACCACCGACTTCTTCATAGAGTCTATAGTGAGAGCTATTGAGAGGGAATGTGGTATAACAATTAGCATTACAGAGTTCATCTATGTGATGAAGAATAATGATAGTGAGAGATTTCGAGAGATCCTCGATAGGATGGTAAAGCACATGGAAGAGCTAGCTTGAGAGCACCTCCTTACGTATCTTCCTCAATACCTCCTCAGGCTTTAAACCAAGTCTAGAAACTAGTCTACAGAAGCTACATACCTCACTACTAGTTGCTTGAGAACATACTCGACATCTATTGACCTCAGCGCCACTTTCAGTAAGATACTGCATCAGTATAGGAGCTAACTTCTTCAGGTAATTACGTAGTAGACTTAACTTAAGACCAGGTGATTTATCTTCGAGACTATTCAGAAATTCCTTCACCTTGAAATCCATACTATCTGGATTAATGTAGGGACACCTAGCAACTACATGTGGAAGACTAAGTAGCTTCACGTAGGTACTGGTCTCGAACTCACTTACCTCGCAAAGTGGCTTAATTCTAGCTCTCAAACCAACTTCAGGAACTCCCTCTAGATATGGCCTCAACCTACTTAGCTGGGTAAGGTCTTGCGTAATAAATAGCTTCAGTATGTACATAGTTAAATCATCAAGTGTATGACCAGTAGCAACAGCAGATACATTCAGCACATCAGCCACATAGTTTATGAGGTACCTCTTGATTAAACCACATACACTACATGTACTCCTCCTAACTCTCCTAGCTATGGCACCTACATCCATACCGAGAACACGCTTAACATCAAGAATTACCGGTCTAATACCGTATTTCTCAGTAACCTTCTCAACAACCTCCCTACACTTAACCGAGTACTCACCAATACCTAAATCTACGTGAAGAACCTTAATATCAAGAGAAAACTCATCTCTTAAACACCACAAAACATCGAGTAATGTGATACTATCCTTACCACCTGAAACACATACCAAGACCGAGTCACCTAGCTTAACCATACCATATCTCTTGAGAGTAGCCCTAACCCTATCAACCACGTACTCGGTGAAGTGCCGTGAGCAAAGCCACATTCTAGCGTAGGGTAAGTACACTTCAGCGAATGCACTACATCTATGGCAGCGAGCTACCACCATCGCATACACAACAAACCAACAGACTATTAAACCTTAATAGCGGACTAGTGTGATAGGTATGTGCGCTATGCTCGATATAGCTAACTGCTCTAAGAAGGTTAATGAAGTTAGAAGACCTGAAACTAAAGATATAGCCAAGAGGTTAGGAATACTATCACCAGAGAGAATATTCCTTAAGAACTATCCAAGGAGATTTCCAGTAACAGCATTCAATGCATCCTTCCTACTAGGTAGTAGAGGAGAGGAGTTAATGGTCTATACGAGGATAATCTTAGGTTACTACAAGTACGTAAGCGCGATAGCGTATTTAGAGATCAAAGTAGAGGACCTATACGAAGGTTACGTGAACTACAGCCACTACCCGGCAGAGATAATCATTGGTCCAGATACTAAGACCGATATGTGGGGTTGTGAAGATCCTAGAGCACAGTACTTCAATGGACAGGTAGCTATGGTCTACACCGGTAGAACTTGCTTCTACTTTAGTCACAGGAAAACAGAGAGAACAGTACCCATACTAGCGATTTCAGAGGATGGTATACGTAGGTGGAGTAAGGTAGCATACTTCACACTACCATGGCCACTAAGGAGCTACCTCGTAAGCAATAAAGATGCAGTACTCCTACAGACAACTGACAAGGTATTCCTACTTCACAGACCTCACCTAGAGAACTTTCCACCAAGTCTTTGGTACGGTGAGATCAATAAAGAGAGTCTAGCAACAGCAATGCAAACAGCAGAAGTACCTGAAATACTACTTGAGAGGAACTGCATACTAGCACTACCTGCCGAATTTGAGGAGAGAATCGGGTGGAATACAGCGCCAATCAAGGTGGGTGAGGATGAGTACCTAGTTCTAGCTCATGGTAAGGGTTTAGATGAGGTGTACCGTGTATTCGCCATATTACTGAAGTACGATGGCGGTAATTTAGTGATCTCTGGTGTTACTCCGTACTACATAATGGAGCCTAGAACACCTTACGAGAAGTATGGAGATAGACCATATGTGGTATTCCCATGCGGAGCACAGAGATATGGAGATAAGCTACTTATCACCTATGGAGCATCAGACTCATTCATAGGATTCGCAGAGGTCGACCTGAATGAACTATTGTCAGCAGTGAAATCGGTACCACTAGGGTAGGTGAGTACCTAAGTGAGGATAATAGCGGTACCGATAGCATCTAAAAAACATGATCCAAGTACATACCTAAAACTTCTCCACCTCTTTAAATCTAAATTTCAGGAACTAGGAATAGAATTTCACCAATTAGTACTAGATGAACGAGATATCGACATAGAGAAGATACATGGATACGACCTAACATTGCTACTGCTACTAACTGGAGGAACAGCTAAATTAGCACAGAATATAGCTGAGAAAATTAGGAGGAAGGTAATTGCAGTAGCTCACTATGGCCTCAATAGCTTACCATCAGCACTCACACTTAAATCTAGATTGAGAAACATGTGTCTACTCCTTCACTCAGATTTGGTAGATGATATAGCTAAGTCAGTAGTGCGTATCTGTAGAAGTCTACAGGGACTACTACCATGTTACCGTGGTAGAGTGCTGTATATAGGTAATTCAGTACCTAGGAAATCACCTTTACTCGAGCACTTAGGTGTTGAAGTCGTGAAGATAGGGCTTAGTGAGTACTTAGACTTCACTCGTGAAATTAAATCTAGTGTGGATGAGGAGAGTACACGAGTATTCAGCACGAAACTCACTACGTTTGTTAGACTTCAGGGCATTAGTAGTGATGTAGTTCGAGAACTATATCTACACTATCGAGCTATCACTAAGTTATTGAAGGAGAGGAAATGTGATGCTGTAACAATTGATTGCTTTAACTTCATTGATGAGTTTGGAGTAACTCCCTGTGTTGTACTTGCTCTACTACTAGCTGAGGGATGGACTGCACTCTGTGAGGGTGATCTCTCTACGTACATCCCGGTAAAGGTAGCTACGGAGCTGACTGGTAGACCAGGTTGGATATGTAATGTCTGTGGTATTAGAGGTGGCTTACTTGCTCTAGCTCATTGTACAATTGCTCTAAATCTCTGTGAGGATGCTATATTGCTACCTCATTTCGAGACAGGTAAACCAATTAGTGTAGGGGGTAGATTGAAGTTGGGTACGTATACTCTTGTGAGAGTTGATGAGAGTAGTAGAAACGTGTATGTTGTAAAGGTACGTGGTGTAGCGAGTGGAGTTATGTTTAGTGATATCTGTAGGACACAGTTACTTTGTGAGATACCAGGTCATGATGTGAGGGCTGTAATTGATGAGTTTAATGGTAATCACCATGTGGTAACATACGGCGATGTGATTGAGTACCTGAAGTACATTACGTGGTTTCTAGATGCGAGACTTGTAGAGTACGTAAAGCAGTAATGAAGCTATGGGAGCTATTGAATAGAGAAGTAGCTCTAGTGCTGGTGACATAGTTACGAGTATTGGGATGGAGTTCACAAATGTGTGAAGTAGTATGGGAGTAAGTATGCTGCTACCGAGCAACCTAGCTACTCCAAGAACAATACCTACCTCAATTGAGAATACTACATGAATTATACACGAGATGGTCGAGCTATTGACTATGTGATGAGGTATATGCCATATACCGAATAGCGTAGCTTGGATGAGGACAGCACTTACTTCACTAACTCTCTGTGCTAGTGCTGTAAGGATGAATCCACGAAAGAGTAGTTCCTCAAAGAAGCTATTTACTAGGTAGTACGGTATGTAGCTTGAATTGAGGTAGAGGTAGGTCACTAAGTTCTTCATATTGAAAGCAAAATACAGTACTACTATGGTGTGTACTGTAGTGAAGATGCTACAGACAGCGATTGATGGTTTTAATTTCTTGGTAGAGATACCTTTGAGACCTAGTACACTGCGATTTAGTGAGTAGAGGGCGATTACTAGGAGTAGTAGGTATGATCCATAGGTTTTCTCCAACATGTAGCTATGGTAACCTTGCGACTTGTAGTACACTACCTGGAATGCTCTTACAAGTATGAAGAGTGTGTAGAGGATTAGTGCGAGAGCTATACTTGGTCTCTTATCCCCACCTAGGTTAGGGTCACGGAGTATGAGTGGTATTGCTGTTGCTAGTGAGGGTATGAGTATGGTCGTTACTGTGTGTGGTGTTGTGATGATAGCTAGTACGTATGTAGCTAGTGCTGACAATACTGTGATTATAGTTAGTAGGTACAGTAGTTTAGTCCTATCAGGTTTCATCTCCTCTACTTGACCTGTAGCTCAAAGGTATTTTAGAGATTTAAATGTTGTCATATGTGGTGGTTACGTGAGCTATGTACCTAGTATTTCAGATTTAGTTCATGGTGTGTACTCTAGAGTACTTGAGGCTAAGGATATTCTAGAGCGATCCGGTGACATTAGAAGGACACCACTAGATTACTCAACTACTCTCTCGAGATTGTGTAGGTGCTCTGTATACCTTAAATTAGAGAATCTTCAGAAGACTGGTTCATTTAAGGTACGTGGTGCATACTACAAGATATGGAGGTTAAGCGATGAAGAGAAGAGAAGAGGAGTTGTTGCTGCTTCAGCTGGTAATCATGCACAGGGTGTTGCTTACTCAGCATCTAGGTTAGGGGTTAGTGCTAAGATCGTTATGCCCTACACGGCACCCTTAGCTAAGGTAGAGGCTACGAGAAACTACGGTGCTGAGGTAATACTCCACGGATCTATCGTGGATGAGGCTGTTGAGAAAGCTCTCGAGATAGCAAGAGCTGAAGGTAGAGTATTCATACACCCCTACGACGATATAGATGTCATTGCTGGTCAAGGCACTATAGGTCTCGAAATTCTTGAAGATTTACCTGATGTAGATGTTGTGATAGTACCTGTAGGTGGAGGAGGTTTGATATCAGGCATTGCTACTGCGCTCAAGATGAGGAAAAAGAGCATCAAGGTAATTGGTGTTCAAGCTGAGGCAGCACCTGCTATGGCTCTTTCATGGAGGTCGGGTAAGCTCATTGAGGTCGCTGCCAGGGCTAGTCTAGCTGATGGGATTGTTGTTAAGAAACCAGGTACCCTAACTCTCTCTCTCGTTAGGGAGTTAGTTGATGACTTCATCTTGGTCTCTGAAGATGAAATAGCTGAAGCTATATTCTTCTTACTTGAGAGGTGTAAGGTCGTTGTTGAGGGTGCAGGTGCTGTTGGTGTTGCCGCTCTCCTATCCGGTAAGGTACAAGTTGAAGGGAAGAAAGTAGTTGTTGTAATTAGTGGTGGCAATATCGACATGACTACACTTCTCAGGGTAATAAACAGAGAGCTTGTCAGATTAGGACGTGTTATGAGAATTAGAGTGGTGCTTCCTGACGTACCCGGTACACTGAAGGAGATACTACAGGTACTTGCTAGAGTTAGAGCAAACATAATTGACATTCAGCATGATAGATCTATACCTGAACTGAAGCCTATGGAAGCTGTAGTCACAATAACCTTCGAAGCACCTTCTAGAGCGATCGTTAATGAAGTTCTTCAGGAAATATCTAAACTAGGTTACAGAGCATCAGTACTCTGAGGTGATTAAATGAAGGAGGTAGTGTACACAGATAAGGCACCAAAACCTGTAGGTCCCTACAGTCAAGGTATTAAGGTAGGTAACTTCCTCTTCATATCAGGACAGATACCTATTGACCCTATAACAGGTAAGTTAGTAGATGGGTCCTTTGAGGACAAAGTTAGAAGAGTTCTAGAAAACATCAAAGCTATAGTAGAAGCTGCAGGTGGGACATTAGATAATGTAGTTAAGGTAACGGTGTACCTCAAGGACATAAGTAAGTTTCAGGAATTCAACAAGGTATATAGTCAGTACTTTAAAGAGAAACCACCAGCTAGAGTCGTTATCGAGGTACCTAACCTACCTCTCAATGCTGATATAGAGGTAGAGGCAATAGCATATATACCCTAAAACCCATGTAGTAGTCGGAGTACCATGACATACACCATAGTACTAGCAACTCCGAGAGGGATAGCTGTTGTTGGTGTAGTCTCTGGAAGTATAGCAGTAGGAACCAGAGTACCGTGGGCAAAGGAAGGTGTAGGAGCAGTAGCTACACAAGGTTACACAAATGTTGCCCTAGGTCCACTAATACTATCGTTACTCGAGAGGGGCTACAGCTGTAAGAGAGCTATTGAGGAAGCCCTTAAGACAGATCCAGAACCAGAATATAGACAAATCCTCGTAGCTTCATGCCGTGGAGATACAGGACATCACACAGGCAGGTACTGTCCAGATGTCAAGTATGTTAGAGTAGGTCCAAACTTCGTATGTGGTGGTAATTGCTTAATTAGTGAGGAAGTTGTTGAGGCAATGTTTGAGGAAATGATCAGAACATCGACGTTACACCCACTAACTAGAGTACTTAGAGCGCTTGAGGTAGGTCACGAAGTTGGTGGAGATGCTAGAGGAGATAGAAGTGCAGCAATAGTCTACACTGAACCAGGTATAAAGCCGATAGTGATTAGGGTAGATAACTCAAGTGAGCCTGTAGCTGAGTTGAGAGCTAGGGTAGCTAGGATATCATCACTGTATCTGAAGCTGCCATTGATGTAGTCTAGTGATCAGCACCACTCTCAACATCATCAATCAGTCGGGCGAAGCGCTCATCACAGTAATCAAGAACAGTGTACAGCGTGGTGACTTAAGAACTTACACCACAACTCTAGTCACTGCATCCAGTACAGCTTTACCAACTTCAAGTGCTCTGGCTTTAAGCTCCTCAGCTGTTTTCATCCTACGTTCCTCTGGATGTACTAAGCTATCACTTATCACAAGCACAGCACCCGTCTTAACCCTTCTAAGGAGACCTATCGTGAAGAGAGTTGCACACTCCATCTCAACAGCAATAGCACCCCTACTAACCCACTTCTCAACGAAATCCTTGGTTTCAGCATAGAATGCATCACTCGTAATTACAGGACCTACATAGACCTCAATACCGTGCTCTCTCAGCGTGTCCGTGAGTACCCTAGTTACCTCAAAGTCAGGTATAGCAGACACCACACCATCAGGAACGTACATACCTATTGTACCACCAGGATTGTAGTGAGCACCTGTAGGTACAACAACATCACCAACATGTAATTCAGGTATAAGTCCACCAGCGGTACCGAACCTAACAATTACCTTAGCACCTAACATGATCAATTCCTCAAATACGATAGCAGCAGAGGGACCACCAATACCGTGAGTAGCAACGGTAATCGAGGTACCTCGGTACCTACCTGTGTACGTTATGAAACCCCTATTCGTATTCACTAATCTGGGATCCTCAAGTAGCTTAGCAAGTAACTCAACTCTAGCAGGATCGCCTGCTGTAATTACTCTAGGTGCAATGTCCTCAGGTCTAGCTAGTATGTGAACAGGCTGATGATTCATGTATACCTGCACCTACAAGCAGTAATATATTCGTTTTCGTAAAGAGGCGTAATTAAGGGGCAGAGAAGAAAGGAGGGAAGTTTTGTAAAAAGAGGTAGAAGAATCCTTGTTCTGTTAGCTATATCCTAGAGACATTACGTAGACATGTGCAGTTAGGAATTCTGTTATCCTGAACCTACCGATGTGGAGTGTTACTTTGATAACTACATCTACCGGTTGCTTCAGTGGTATTCTCGTTGCCTGTATCACCCACGTTGTCGTGATCAAATCTCCAGGTGCAATTGCTGTGTAGGTTACCTTCCTAGCACCTTCAATCAGTACTAGTCCTGTTGGTATTCTGAGGAGTTCTACAGTAGCTCTGTCAATTGCTCTTGTCCAGATATTCGGTAGCTTGAGTACTAGGTAGAAGCTGAAGAGTCTCTGTACGTACACGTCAACTTCCTTTGCTAGCGCTATAGTGGTGCCATTGTACAGTACAACCGTCTCTGTGTATGGTACTACGTAACCTCTATCACTAGGTACGAAGGTTTGCTCTAATGTTGCTGCTGAGCCATATACCGTGACCATGTACGTGATCGATAGAGTATCTGACCTGACTCTACCTTCGATATTTGCTTTGCCTGAAACCAATGTGCTCAATCTAGCTCTTGCAGCAACATCACCTGGTACTATGTTCAGTGGTACTACGTACACCTCACCAGGTGCTAGCGATGATATTGCGATCTCGTATCTCGTGGTTAATGCTGTGTCGAGTATGTAGAGTCCAGATGTACTGATCACAGCTCTGATATCATGCACTACGTAGGTTGATGGATTCACTATTTCTACGTAGACTATGTATGGAACTACGTTCTCAATAGATTCACCAGCCTTCGCTACGAAGGTACTTGGTAGGTCAACTACATAAATTCCCACTAGTTTCGCTTCTAGCGTGAAGGATTCACGTGCTCTGATAGCTGCACTATCAACTAAACCGCTAAACTCAATTCTTGCTCTTGCTCTTCTCGTTGGTGTTACTGGCGTTGTGAAGTCTACATATACTTCAACCCAAGACTTATAGCCACCTAGCGTCACAGGTACAAGACCTAGGTCAACCTTACCATCTACGACAGGTACTGAAAACACCTTAACACATTCAACCTCGCCAATACCAGTTACTCTGTACCATGCAACAGTAGCGTATGGTGCTAAGGTGTAGCCAGTTGGTAATCTGATGCTGAGTACACCACTGGTGATGTTCACATTACCTACACCGTACACTGCAGTTACTAGAGTGTACGTACGGTTAACTCCAATCCAGTAACCACCGTCTACAGCACCTACATAATCACCTGCTATGTAGTAGCTCAAGGTTACGGTAGCTGTCCTTGGTACTTCAACAGTTAACTTGGATATAGCTATAACTTCGTTCTCTGGTGTCTGGAATACCAGGTACATATCGTAGGTACCAGCTGGTGTGTTCTCCGGTACATAGATTGTGACTGGTACTGTCGTCTTACCGAATCCTCTAATACTCACAGGTTCACCATAGACTAGAGGTACATTTTCCAGGTAGTACGTTGGCACTAAATCGCTTAGGTAGTATACAACGCCAGTTATCGTTATGTTATAGAGTGCGTGGACCATGCTCGTTGGTGATTTAGCTATATCCGTCTCATTCAATACGCTGAGGTACATGAAGTATGGCCATCCAAGCCTTAGCATCTGAAGCGGTACCTGTGGTAGATCGACCTCAAGCACTACAGTACCATTTCCACCCTTGACTACAAATTCCTTCTCAAAGAATTCACTGCCATAGTACGTTGTGTCACCAATTGTTAGCTTGAATCTGACGGAGAGTTCGGAGCCAGATACAGAATACACCTTAACTGGTTCCCAGTATGTAATGTTGCTCACTCTATACTCGGTGTAGGTTACGTTATGCACTTCGATGTTTAGTACAATTCTAGCTTTCTTAGCAGTGACTCCACCAAATATTCCAAACCAAGTGTACCACATATTGTATCTTTCGAAGCTGGAAAACCATAGTGACTCCATACCAACTATCTGAAGAGTAGGTACTTTGAGATAAGCTACTGGTATGACCTCTACACTACAACCTAATGGATTAGATACTCTGTACTTAGCTTCGTAAGCTCTACCTGGTGGTACTTTGACGGTTAGTCTCTGTGGCATAGCACCAATGAGCCCTATCGTGTATCTTGTTGTTATGAAGACATCAGCAGGTACCTTGTACTTGGTACCAGGTAGTAGTGTTGCGTGTAGCGATATCACCTTCACTCCAGGTCTTGGATTATGTACGTACACTACCTCCTTACCCATGCCACAGGTTGTACCGTAGTACTCGAGACCAAACGCTTCAACAATACCTCTCTCGATATCTACAATGTATGGACACACATCCATTGCCTGCTCATAGCCCCAATCAACTTTAACATAGAGTACGTTGAAGTTATCACCCTCTAGCTTCACTGGTACATATCTATAGTCACCACCCCACATGCCGAAATCGCCAGTTGTCTCGAAGCTTACTCTAGCTCTTGCAGATGCACCTGGTCTAAGCACGTATGGAACTGCGTGCACGTATGGAATAACTACTTTCTCACCACCACTACTCTCAATAACTATGAAACCTGTGTAGATACCTGGTGCTTTTGCGCCGAAGGATACGGTAACCTCTTTAGTTTCTCCAGCAGTAATCGTTAGTTTACTTGGTGAAATGGATATAGCAGTAGCTTTTCTCTCATAGAGACCAATTACTTGAAGTGCGTACTTCAGCGCTCCATAGAATCCCTCAGCTCTTAACCTAATGATGTACGTACCGGCTCTGTCAACAGGAACAACCAATACTAGGTGACCACTCCACCAGTTCTCATAGTTCACAGCCTTCAGTATTACCTCATTAGTTAGTGGATCTAGGTAGTACACAGCAACCCTCACATACCATGTATTGAGCCATGGCGTGTTTACCACTACCTTTAGTGCTCTGAGACCTTTATCTAGCTCGCGTGAATCAACGTTAACTACTCTATAGACCTCATCAACATACGATAACCAGTGAAGTGCATTAGTCTCCTTGAGGAACACCCTACCCTCAACAACCTCCACCGCCTTTAGTGAAACATCAACTGAACCTTCAGTAGCTGCGTACTTGATCCTCAACTTCACACTACCAGTGCCAAATACCTTGATGTACTCCGTATCAACTGGCTCAACAACTAGCTTACCAAGTTCCTTAATTGCCTTAATCACCTTATACGCATTCAGTAGACCACATCCCTGTACTGTTGGTAGATCACCAACATCTTCACAACATGACTTGAGTAACTGCTTTAGTTCAGTTGGTGTAGGTAGGTATCCCTTCTCGAGGAATGCCTGTATCGCTAACGCTGCTATACCTGACACAAGTGGCGTAGACATTGATGTACCAGCCCAGATCTGTACCGTGTAATTTCCTGTCCAAGGTGCGTAGACTACTGAAGCTACAAAGCATCCAGGTGTTACTACATCAGGTTTCGGCATCAACGTCGTAGTGGGACCTCTACTGCTGAAGTCAATTACACCACCGTAACCAGCACTTACATATGTCTCGTTCACGTACATCCACCATACTGGGTAACCTATGTCACCAACACACTTCAGCGAGATACTTGCACCAACTGTAAGTGCCTTCATAGCTGCACCTGGTGTTGCTACTGTACCTGCTCCAGGACCTGTATTTCCAGCAGCTATGACAAGTAGTAGCTTCTCAGCAGCCTTATTGACGAATAGTGACATTACATCGCTATCAGCTACTGGTGATATACCGCCAAGGCTCATTGATACTACGTGTGCACCATGGTCAATAGCCCACTCAATACCAGCCATGATCCATGTCGACCAACCCCAACCTGCTGAGCACAGGACCTTTATACCCATGATCTTAGCATCAGGAGCAACACCCGTGAAGTTCACCCAATCAGGTACTGGCCACCAACCATACACCTTCCTCACGTACGCTACTCTGGCTGCTGGCGAGTCTAAACCTGCTATCTCACATGCACAGAATGTACCGTGTGGATGCATTGGGTAATATCCTTCACCTGTGAAGTCTACTAGTGCTGGTGTCCCATCTGGTAGGTAGTAGATTGCGTTGTGTGTACCGCCGTACCAGGTATCTGCTAGTAGTGGGTTGAATGGATCTACTCCAGTATCTACAACAGCTACTATAGCTCCCTTACCTGTGTAACCTAGTTCCCATGTTTCAGGTATGTGGAGAATTTCTCTACTCCAATGCATTGTTGGTGTTATTGCTGCTAGTGCTCTAGCTCTCTCCTCATCACTTGCATTTATCCTATCTAGTGGTTGTGTAAGTATTTGAATAGCTCTCTTAACTAGTTCTTCCTCTCTCTTGAGTGTAATCTTCTTGTCTAGGTAAATTGCCTCAACATATGGTTCTGATGCTATTTCATTTAGCGCTTCAAAGTCACCTCTCTTTAGTATAACTGTTATTGCTGGTAGTAGCTTGAAGGTTAGTGGTCTCTCAATTGTCACTACTTTAAATGGCATTAGCGATACTACTTGGCTTGCCTTTACCTTTGCTATGGATGCTCTACCTTGAGCTACTAGTGCTCTTAGCTTCGGTAGGTACGTGAGGTACTCACTTAAGAGCTTTTTATAGGCTATACACTCGATCTCTAGTGGTGATTTATTTTCTCCTAAACTTAACTTAGCCTCCTCTAGTAGTGATATCCAATCCTCTTCTGTTGGTTTTACTTCCTCTCTCAGTAAGATGATTAATCTTGCATCACCTTTCTTCAACTCTTTAAGTACATGTGGCTCTACGTAAGCTCTATAACTAGTGCTATAGGTTAGTGCTATTGGTGTTGCTGATAGGATTAACGTGATTGCAAGTATGGTAAGGAGAGGTACTACTATTCTGAGAATCCGCATGTAGTACTGCACACCTGTGTCATATTTATTAGTTAGCTATGCTGTTTAGCTTGATACAGGTAGTATAGCGCATAATCTCGTCCTGTGAGCCCTTGTACCGTGGTTAGTTGATTTTCTTAATCTTTTTATGTTACTGTTACATGTCTGTTATGCTGGGTGTTTGCTCTATGGTATTTATTTCGGAACTTCCATTTTACCTACTCGTTCTTGTGTGGATTGCTAGAGCTGTGTTTCTGGTATTTACATGCTCCTTCCTTGCAGTCTTAGGTATTCGGTTGATGGATTTTCTCATTCCGAAAATTCCAAAGCGTGAGCTGGTTGGTGAGCATCCTATATCGATTGGTCTCTTCATTGCTGGTCTCTTCATATTCATGGGACTCATCATACATGGTGTCTTGACGACACCTGCTGCTCTTGGCGGTCCAATTCTGGAGGTTATCTTTGATATCAGGAGGTTGTGTGTCATGACTATTTGCTTCTTCGTTAGTATACTGCTCGGTGCTGCTATGTTCTACATAGCTGATAAGCTCACGCCTAGAATACCATTCATGAACATCGAGAAGAATTCTATTGCTGTTGGTGTATGTGTCTTTAGCTACTTAGTGTTCTTCGGCCTTATAGTTCACGCTGTTCTAGCTATGCCTATCTAATTTGGGGTGAGTATTTTGAACCGTTGTGTCTCTCTGCTCCTCATTTTCCTAGTTCTCGCTTTACTTCCTCTTTGTTTCTGTGCTGTATCTCGTAGGTTTACTAAGGTCAATAATGAGATTTTCGATGAATGGGGTATCTGCAGGACTAGGGCATGGGGTAGAGATGGTTTCTTTCAGATCTGTGAGGACTCCTTTCGACCTGTCATAGTGTTCGAGAGCTTGGGTAAGTTCCGTGATGTCGCTTATGAACTTGGTAGGAAGTTTGCTGAAAGGTATCATGATAGGTACCGTCTTGCTGAAGCTATCTTCTACTTCATTAGAGATCACATTCGTTACCTAACTGATCGTGAGCAATTCGGCGTTAAGGAGTATGCTCAGAATGCTGATGAGTTAGCTACGAAACTGCTTGAGAGAGGTATTGCGTATGGCGATTGTGAGGACTATGCTGTTCTCCTAGCTGTCATGTACAAGGCAGCTGGTTTTAGAGTAGCTATTGTCCTCGCTCCAGGTCACGCAGCTGTTCTCCTCTATTTACCTGATTACAAGAGAGCTAACGTTATCTGGACTTTTAGAGGTGAACGTGGTTGGGTTTGGGTTGAGGCTACTGGTAGGAATAATCCCTTTGGTTGGACACCTAGTAGGTTCATAGGTAGGAAGTTGCTTGCTTATGAGATCGTTGATGAACCTCTTGCTCTCGATGTTAAACCTAAGTACCTAGGTGTTGCTCATGTTGCTGTTGTTGGGGGTGGTAGAGTTAGGTTCGGTTACTTACCGTCATTTCTGACTTTGCTCTTTCTAATGTGGTTACTTAGGTCTGTAGTTAGGTTTGTTCATGTATTAAGGAGGAGGTACTGGTATTAGGAGGTTGTTGGCGGCCCCGCCGGGATTTGAACCCGGGCCCACGGGTTCCGCAGACCCGCATCCTTCCTGGCTAGACGACGGGGCCTTGTCGCCACTGTTATGTCACCTTACCGATTTTTATATTTTGCAAGTTCTCTACCTGTGTACTGTCTTTGCTAGTGTTGGGGTTAAGTTTTAGATGCTTTTTCTCCACCATATTTGGTTGGTGATTTAGGTGGGTGAGTATCCTCTCGACTTGGTAAGAAGTGAATTTATAGATGTTGTTCGTGAGTTTACTAGGTCTAGGTTTGGTGTCTGTGATTACTCTGTTGTGTTTAGGGTTGCTCCTCCAGGTATGGGTGATCTCTGTGTTCCTCTTCATCCTGTTGCTCGAGCTTGTAATTGCTCTGTTGATGATTTAGGTAGAGGACTCGTTGAGTTCTTTAGGAGATATGTGGAAGAGGGTAGGGTTAAGTTTGTTAGGTCTGTGGATTTCGTTCGTGGTTTCCTCAATATTTGGGTTAATGAGCGTGAGGTAGCTAGGTTGCTCTTTAAGTTAATTCGTGAACTCGGCGATTCATTTGGTAAGCCTCTCAACTTGAAGCCTATGAAGATATTGATTGAGCACACTAGTGCTAATCCGATTCATCCGCTTCATCTTGGACATGGGAGAAATGCTGTCCTTGGCGATACATTAGCTAGGTTACTCAAGTTCTGTGGTCATGAAGTTAGGAGGCACTTCTATGTTAATGATTGTGGTCTTCAAGTTGCTTATGTCGCTTATGGGTTTAAGTTACTTGGATCACTTGAGGTACCTGAAGGTTGGAAACCTGATCACTATGTTGGTTTTGTGTATGCTGCCGTTAACTGTATTGTTGAGTTGCTTAAGCTGAAGAGGAGGCTTGAGGAACTTAGGAAATTGGGTAAGGAAGATGAGTATAGGCTCACTTTGAAGGAATTGGATGAGTGGTTAGGTGTTGCTGGTGAGCTTAGGGAGAAGTTACCTCATGTATTTGATAGGTTGACAGAATTGATCAAGTCTGACCCTGATCCAGAAGCGTCTATAATGGATCTCAATAGGAGGTATGAGGCTGGTGATCCGGAAGTTGTTAAGCTTGTTAGGTCGATTTGCGAACTTTGTCTAAGAGGTTTTAAGGAGACGTTAGCTGAGATTGGTATTGAGTTTGATTCATGGGATTGGGAGAGTAATATTGCTGTTTGGTCTGGTGCTGTTCGTGATGTGGTTAAGAAATTGGCATCTTTACCTTTTGCTGTTGTAAGAGATGGTGCACTAGTCTTCAAGGCTAGTGAATATTTGAAGTGTAGTGGTGTTGGTAGGGTACTTGGTATAAGTGATGAGAGTGAGATACCTGATGTCACGTTAACCAGGAGAGACGGCACTACACTCTATGTGACTAGAGACATTGTTTATACGATGTGGAAGTTCAAGAAGTTCGGTGTTGATAAGGTAATCAACGTCATATCTAGCGAACAGAGATTAGCACAATTACATCTCAGAATTTTACTTCATGCAATAGGTTACAGTAATTATGCGAAGAACACAATTCACTACTCCTATGAATTTGTTCAGCTACCTGGCGTAAGGATGTCTGGTAGGAGAGGTAGGTACGTGACTCTAGACGAAGTCATTAGTGAGCTACGTAGGAGGTGCCTTGCTGAAGTCAATAAGAGACAACCACATCTGAACGATACCGAGAAGGAGAACATTGCTAGAGCTGTAGCTAAGGCAGCTCTACGCTATGCATTTGTATGTGTTTCACCTAGTAAGGTCGTTACCTTTGACTGGAGTAAGGTACTAGACTTCTCGAGAAATAGTGGTCCATTCCTCCAGTATAGCTACGCTAGAGCATGTGGTATACTAAGGAAAGCAGAGTCAATACCTGATCTAGGTTCAATTCAGGTACCTGAAACTATGGATTCCAGTGAGAGAGAACTACTGATCAAACTATGTCAGTTCCCAGATGTAGTTGCTGAAGCAGAGAGAAATCTCCGCGTTGATTTGATAGCTGATTACGCTAACTCACTATGTCTAGTATTCAATACCTTTTACGAGAAGGTACCTGTCCTACAGGCTAGTGAACCACAGAGAAGCTTCAGACTTGGTCTAGTGTACGTGTTTAGGAAGGTATTGGGAATAGTGTTTGATATCCTTGGATTAGAGAAGTTAGAGAGGATTTAGCTACCAGATTCTTCGAAGCTCTCACCTTCCTCTAAGCCTTCAGAAAGTTCAGCTTCCTTAGCTTTCTCAAGCATTTCCCAGAACTTCTGTCTCTTGAGTTCTCTCCTCATTCTCCTCAATCTAGCATATACTGTCCTATGCTGAGCACCTGAAATTAGTCTCATAACAGCATCTCTAGCCATTCTCACCTGTTCATACGTACCGAGTATAGCTACGTACCTATCACCGATGACTATATGTGCGTTAGATAACTCCTCAATCATTCTCCTCGCCTTACCCTCAGTACCTATTATCCTAGCTTTAACACGGACTAAGTCTTCTCTCCTCTTGAAGTACTCCTTGAGGTCAATCACCTCGAGGTATACATCATCTTCCCTTAACTTCAGAGCGATATCTGGGTTAAAGCCATAACCAATAGCCTCTACGACCTTTCTAGCCTTCAGTATGTCAGGTAGTGAACAACCTTCGATAGGTTCAATTGCTACTTCACCGGTTTCACTATTTACTGTGAGCTTTACGTGAAATTCCCTCTCAATTCTCCTCTTGGTAACTCCATCAGGACCTATCAAGACACCAATTCTGTCCTTGGGTATGTTGATAACTATCTTACCTGTTAGTGGCATCGACATTACTTACCACACCCATTAACCTAGCATTGAAGAGAGTTTAAAAACGATACTAACTATTAGTCGTATAGCAAATTTATGGGTGAGGGGGTATGAGTGGTATTGACAGGGAGGTTGAGTACTATGAGAGGGCTAAGGTAGATAAGAGACTGATCAAGATTAAGGATGAGGACTTATTCAAAGCTATTGAGGAGGTATTTGACCATAGGACACTACTCAATGTTCAGAAGTTAATGAGGAAGGGAATCATTAAGGAACTTCGTGGTGCTGTTGCTCAGGGTAAGGAGGCCAAGGTCTTCTGGGGTATTGGACCAAACGATGAAGATTTAGCTGTTAAGATATTCTACGTTGAGACAGCAGACTTCATCAAGGGTAGGTACAAGTATATTGAGGGCGATCCAAGGTTTGAAGATCTTAGGAGAAATCCAAGAAAACTCATTTGTGCTTGGTGTAGTAAGGAGTTTAGGAATCTTAAGTTGGCTTATGAAGCAGGTGTTCGTGTCCCCAAACCAATAACTGTTCTGGAGAATATTCTTGTTATGGAGTTCATATCATTTGGTGATAAACGAGGAGTTCCTGCTCCACTAATTAAGGATTACCCTCCTGAAGATATTGAGAAAGCTTACTGGACAATAATTGACTACATTAGGAAGGCTTATGTCAATGGCGGTATTGTTCACGCAGATCTATCTGAGTACAATGTACTGAATACAGGTACTGAACTAGTAATCATTGACTGGGGATCAGCTGTCAAGAGTAATCATCCACTAGCTAAGGAATTCCTGAAGAGAGACATCACTAACATAACTAGATTTTTCATGAAGTTAGGTCTCAGCGATGTCGATGTAGAGGATGTCTATCGAAGTATCCTTGAGGAAGCTGGTGAGAGTGAGGAGTAAGTTCTAGATTATCTCTTCTCTCTCGAGCTTATCAAGAACCTCACTGAAACCTGCTTTCCTAAGTTCATCGACTTCGTTCTTCTCGTACTTATGTACGATATCTGCTCTATTTGGCTGAAAATCCCATGGAACTACTAACACAATATCTCCTTCTCTGACCCACATCCTCTTCCTGTACCTACCTGGTATCCTACATATCCTGACTCTACCAT
>CAZYGV010000009.1:0-17684 GCA_964647155.1 uncultured Thermoproteales archaeon
ACCCTTTGTAGAACTCGCAATAGCATCACTACTATGGTTTTCGATAGCTAGATGGCTCTCCCAAGGTAATATCCCTCTAGGACTCGGATCACTTCCATTTGCAATGGGATTGACATTCACATCAGTGTCAACAATTGTTCATTGGCTATCTGTTATTAAGCATGGTACTATTTGTGGTGAATAGCCTTGGTAAGGACTACAGTATTGATTAGTGTTGAGGAGTTAATTAGCGAGGTTAAGAAGAGACTTGAATTATTGAGGGCATTCCTTAGCAAGTTACCTAATTTGGAGGTTGTGATTGAGGAGGGTGGCGGTGAGCTAGGGGAGAGATCTGTTGATGTTCTTGTACGTATTTCGCCTGTGATGGATAGTGTACTTAAGGTTGTGGTCGAGGAACATATCACTGGTAAGAGATTACGTAGAACGTACTTAATTAATTTGTCGAGTCAAAGTATTGGAACTCTTCTATCTGTAATTGGTCTTCTTGTTAAGTTTCTTCATGGATTTAAGGTGTATAGGTTTTGTATTGTGGAGCGTCTGCGAACTACTTCAGATATGGGTGTGGATTGTGTATTTGTTCGGTGTAATCAGGATTGTGAGTCGTGTCGTGATTTGGTGAGTAAACTGGTGTTTGTTGTGCCGAGTGTGTATGGTAATGTGAGTGAGAAGTTCATTAGGTTGGTGAGGGGTATTCAGGTATTCACTGGAGTGCTATGTGTGTTGTGTAGGCTAGTTTCAGTTACTCGAGAGTTCCTAACCGTGAAGCTTCCTTGTGAAAAACTGTGTAGTTTCTTCAATTATCTAAGTCCTGTGACTGTCATTGGGGAGAATGATGAGGTACTTGAGGGGTTCATTACTGATGTTAGGGGTGAGGTACTTAGGATTAGATCCCTTCAACATGTTGTGCCCTCTATCGTGAGTAACTTGATTAGTGACTATGTAGTTCTATTTCCAGGTCATAGAGGTATCGAGGTTAAGTACTTTCTTAGGATGATGAAACGTATTCACGGTGAATGATGATCGGAGACGGGCGTCCTGACTAACCCATAAGTACTAGACTAAACAACTTGGACACTAAAGTAGTTAATTCAGTACAGAAATCCTTCCTTCCACCTCTATACTCCCCATCTACTTCAACCTCAATAGTACCATACCTAAATCTAGCTCTAGCACTAGGAATTTCCTCTCTAAGCTTCTTAGCGATCTTTTCACCTTCATCAACTGATAGTGGTAAAGCTACGAGAGAAACAACGTATACGTACCTACTCAACTCCTCCTTAACATGAACTTCAATCCTACAGAATCTACCCCTATACACAAGTGTGTGTCGAAGTTCGATGACATTACCTCTCTGAAGGATTAGCCAATCTCCAGGTAGTAGCTCACGTAAGTACGAAACAAGAGTCTTAGGTTCTTCACATCTCTTCAATCCCTCAATCACTAAATCTCTGATAAATTGCTCGAGAGATTCTAAGTCATCAAAACATATATCTTTAGATCTAATCCAGAAGTATGCTTTACCGAGCCCCCTCTCATCTCTGACATAGTCCACATCTATGTCTCTAATGGAGGCTATGTCACGCAGTTCACGATACTCATGTAAATCTAGGGGGAATAAGACGAAGAAAATAGGTCTATACCTGTTGTTTACCTTATCACGACAGGCCCTAATAACTAATTCCTTACCAGCTATCGAGATACATTTCATATACAGATCTCTACTACCAATACTCTCATTCTGAATCCACATCGCTCCTCAGTACTCAGTACCGTAGGAGAACTATTAAGCTTCACTTTCAAATTGAGATATGAGCCACATGTCTGGCACTAGGAGGGTTAAGTTAGGTAGAAAGCTGAGATTCAATCCAGAGCTAATTAGAGAGATTGCTCGTGGTAGGAAGACCTGTACTGTGAGGTTAGGTATTGTCGAGCCTACATCCAGAACTGTAGTCCTCTACTGTAGGGGGAGACCTGTTGCTGTAGCGGAGATAGAGTATGTTAGGTACATGAAGGTTAGGGAGCTTGGTGAGGGTATAGCTAGACTAGATGGATTTAGTAGTCGCGAGGAACTGCTTGAGGAGTTAACCAAGATATACCCGTACCTAACTCCTGATGACTGGGTTACTGTAATTAAGTTCCGCATCATTAGGTGGATAAGAAGACCAAGGGTAAGGTGATTATATGTCACTTAGCGAAATTAAGTCAAGAATACTGAGGTTGAGAGAGGAAATGAAGAAGAGAGGTTACAGCCATGCATTAGTGACAACACGTTCAAACGTCTTCTACTTCAGCAACTACAGGACACCACTTCCAGAAGATCACTACGTCTACACAGTGATCTCCCTAGATGCTGAACCCATACTCTACGTACCTAGACTAGAGCTTGATAGTGCTGAGGAAGTGTCTAAGGTACCTGTCATAGGCTACTCCACGTATGAGGTAGAGAGGAGACCGGGTGAGTGCTGTATAGTCATTAAGTCACCCCTCGACTTAATCAAGGACTACTGTGAACGAACAGGTACCAAGGTAACTAAGCTACTAGTCGACAAGCTACTTCACAAGTTCAGTACCAAGTTGAAGGAAGAAGGTATTGGATTTGGGGAGGAACCAGAGGTATTCAAAGAACTTAGGTCTATCAAGAGCGAGTACGAGGTTGAGATGGTAAGGAAGGCGATAGAGATCACAGAGGAAGCTATTGTGAGTACACTAAGCGACCTCAGTAGAGAACCTCGTGAAAGGGACATCGCTGCTAAGTTAATGCATTTTCTAATAGCTAAGGGATGTGAGGAGCTAGCGTTTGTACCCATAGTCGCTTCAGGACCTAACGCGGCGAATCCACACTATACTTACGGTGATAGAGTAATTAAGCCAGGTGATGTCGTTGTCCTGGATATTGGTGCTGTGTATTGCGGTTACTGTTCGGACATTACGAGAACTATTGTCATTGGTACTTCACCACCTAAGGTTAGGCAGTACTTGGACGCTGTTCTGGAGGCTCAGCAAGAAGCAATAACGAGGATTCGTGATGGTGTGAAGGCATGTGAGGTAGATAAGGTAGCTAGAGAAGTTCTCTCTAAACATGGACTGAGCAAGTTCTTCATTCACGGTCTTGGTCATGGGGTTGGTATTGAGGTTCATGAAGCACCTGCACTATCTCCATCGTCAACTACCACGTTGCGGGAAGGTATGGTAGTTACTGTGGAACCAGGTGTGTACATTACGAAGGTACTAGGTATCAGAGTTGAGGACGTTGTGTATGTGAGTAAGAGTGGATGTAGAGTGTTGACGAGATTGAGTAGAGAATTGTACGCTTGAGGAGTAGGCATGGTCCTTGGAACTTGGGTGTATTGGGACCTTGTTAAGAATGTACCTCTTATACTCAAACCTGTAGATGAGCATTGTGAAGCAAAGTTCGTAGATGGTGATGTCCGTCCTCTCTTTATACCTGAAGTCAATAGATTAAAGCAGTTGCTTGCTCAGGAATTTGGTGAATCAGCTCCGAGTAAGATAGTTAGGTCAGATGTTCTCCTTTGTTCACAGGTTAAGAACTACGTAGACGATATGAAGATGATCATTGCCGAGGGCGATACCCTCTGCTACATGTTCTTTGACGTACGTACAATGAGTTGGAGAGTTAGATTAGGTCCGTTGGGGGCATCAAGAGCAATTCAAAATGATTTAGTTTCCTGGTGTGTACTGCCCTGGAGATGGTTTAAGAGGGGTGTATTTTCAAGAAGTGACTTTGAGGAATTTCATGATCGCGGTACTGATCAAGTAGTTATATTATCTCGTGATCGTAAAATCATTGGTCTTGGCGTATGTGTTAGGGATAGGATCATCGTGATAAAGAAGTGGAGACCACGAGATACCTCAGATACAAGAGAGCTACCTAGGTCAACATGGTATGACGTACTGAGAAGTAACGAAGACAATCTCTATATCTTGAGGTCAAAGGCTTTACGTTTCATACATACCGTAGTTACCGGGAATAGAGGTAGAGCAATGTACGTAACCTTCTCAGGTGGTAAAGATAGTACAGTCCTCCTATCACTTCTACTTGAATACGGTGTCAATGCTAAGATAATCTTCAACGATACAAAGCTTGAGCACCCAGAGACGTATGGAGTTCTAGAGTACTACATGAAGAAGCTAGGTCATGACATAGAGGTGATAGAGAGCGATGTAGACTTCATGAGTGAGGTAATGAGGAGAGGACCACCAGCTAGAGACTATAGGTGGTGTACTCGTTACCTCAAGGTTAGACCAACCATTAAGTACTGGAAGAGGGTAAGTAGACCAATACTGTGCTTTACAGGTTTGAGAAAACTTGAGTCGCTATCCAGGGCTAAATTGAGGAAGGTGTTTAAACAATATGAAGAACCTAACGTAGTTTACGTAGCACCTCTCTTAGACTGGAATAGCTTAATGGAGTGGTTATTCATATTATGGAGGTCACTACCATACATTCCTCTGTACTTACTCGGTTATGAGAGGATTGGTTGCTTCATGTGTCCATCGTGTACATTAGCAGAGCACAGGATAGTTAAGGTACTTCATCCTGATCTATGGAGTACGTGGGAGGATGTACTTAGGAATTTTGCTCAGAAGCACAACCTACCTAGTGAGTGGGTAACCTATGAGCTATGGAGGTGGTTAGGTGATGCACCTAAGAAGAGGATCCTATGTAGATTGATTAGAAGGGATGACTTAGCTAGAGAGTACTCCTATGCAGTAGAGTATAGGGAGGAACCCCTAGTATAGGGTCTACATATAGGTCTTGTCCTACCCTCTCTAATAGCCTCTAGTACATCGTAGTTATCGAAGTAACTTGACTGAACACTCACCACTGTGTAAGCGGTACCAACTTCCTCAAGTGCATGAGCATCGCTACCTGCTACCTTAGGTAGACCAAGCTCATTAGCTAACTCCATAGCTCTCTCATTCTCTTCAACGCTACAGCTAGGATTGTACACCTCAATAGCATCAACTTCGATGTCATAGAGGTATTCACCTAATCCACCTCTAGTAACGCTAAATGGATGTGGTGCAATTGTGATGAATCCTCTATCTCTAGCCCACTTCACAAGTAATCTAAGATCTTTGGGTATGTACTTCACATCCTGTGGTTCAGGGAGGAGCACTACCACAGCACCTAGATTAGTCATCAATTCAGCACCACAGAGAATAACCACGTCATAACCAGATTCACGAACGTACTTATGGGCAATGAATCCACCACTAAACGTCTCATGATCGGTAACAGCAACACCTAAACCAACCTCACGACAGTACTCCACCAAATCCACAACCTTAATCCTACTATCACCTGAATACACCGTATGTACATGAAGATCTACAGCAATATATGTCACTAACTACCTCACCTCCTCTTCCTAGCAACAACACCCCAAACCTCATCAACCCTCCAAACATCAAAACCAACAACCCTTAACCTCTTAACAACACCAGACATAATATCCAACCTACGGTACTTCGCACCTGGATAACCAACATAGTGATACAGAAAACCACCTGGCTTAAGCACACGATAGAGCTCCCTATAGAACTCGGTACTATACAGCTCACCAGCCAAACTAAATCTAGGTGGATCATGAATTATCCTATCAAACGAAGAATCTTCAAGATACTTAACTACTTCATATGCATCACCGAGAATGATCGTGATTCTCGAGCTAGCTAACTCACGCGACCAAGGATTGTACTCAGCAATCTTAAGAACATTCACATCTTTCTCAATTGTAACTACGTGACAAGCACCTCTCTTAAGAGAACCAATAGCGGTATAGCCAAGACCTGTACATACATCGAGAACCCTACAGCAAGGTTTAACCCTAGCAGCGGCAACCTTACTCATGGAGTCCTCCCACGGAGTAATTCCACAGATCCTGTGCATGTGAATACCTGAGATCTCCAACGTAGGAGCAGTCTCAGGACCAACACACCTAAGCTTGTAGTACTTTTCTTCAGTAGCTAACGATAGGTGTACCAACTTACCACCTAAAACAGCATAGAGATCAGTTTCATCACAATCCTCAAGAACAGACCTAACCTCATCAATACTGACAGAGGAATTAGGAAAGTACACGTATCCATCTCTAACCTCAACTCTAGCTCTTGAAAGTCCCAGATCAAGAGTAACCTCAGTAAATTCCCGACCAGCTTCAAGACACCGTACAATCTCCTCAAGAACAAATCTCGAAACAATAGGTACAACCACAGGCCTAAACTCATACACAGTAAACAAAGCAATCACCTCAAATCACTTAGAGATAAAGTTAATAGATTGAAGAAAAACCTAATTTACGGAGCGGGCCCGGGATGGGACGGCAATCCCCGCCGTCCGTCGGGGCAAGACCCCCGACCCGCATGGGGTTAGCGGCATCCGAAACCCTCTCTGTTGGTGTACACACCCTCCAGTACCGCCATCTAGCGGCGATGAACCCCAGCCCCCTGGGGCTACCGCAGGCGGCGGGCCGTCCGTAGGGACGGACCTAGCCGCTTAAACACCCGAACCGGGTTAGGCCCGGGAGGGAGCAGCCCTAAGGGTGGGCGGTAGCGTTCAGGGGTGCACTGGGGTGAGACCGCTAGGTGGTATGGGCTGGAGGGTGTGTACACCAACAGAGAGGGGTTGGGGCCCGCTCCATAGCTTGATACTACTTCACTACTCTAGTCCACGTAACTCCATCTGCTTACTTGAGCGGTAAGCTAGGTAGGGTCATGGGTAGTGTTATGGAGGGGTAGAGAATTTGGTAGCCCGGCCCGGATTCGAACCGGGGTCAGCGGGGCCAAAGCCCGCCATGCTTGACCGCTACACCACCGGGCTATCTCATTACTTGTCACATTACTGTTGGGGTTATAAGCTTAGTGTTATCGCTACTACTCTCCTCAACTGTCTTTACTCTCTCTATCTCAAGCACTTCAACTTCATCTCCAGGCCTAATTCCGTACTTCTCCCTAATTTCCTTTGGTATTGTGAATTGTCTTGAGTCTGTGTGTCTTGTCCTAAGTAGCTTTACTCTTGGTAATTCGATAACTTCACCACTATCAACCTTCTTTATTCTAACCTTTGCGTACCTTGCTCTCGTTAACCCTAATGCTCTAACTAGTTGTGCTGGTACTAGTACCTGATTATTTATGTACACCTTGACTCGGTAGGGTAGGGATGTAATGTTATATCCCTTAGCTCCTCTACGACCCATACTAGTACCTCGCATAATTTTCTATGAGTTGAAAGTTTTATTAGTACATTTATGTTCTTCGTTTACGTGAGGAGTTCTATGATGAGGGTTATTAGTGTCCGTATACCTAAAAGTTACCTAGATAATATTAAGCGACTGATCGAGGAGGGCAGGTATAGCTCCGTATCGGAATTCGTTCGTACTGCCATAATGGAATTGCTTAAGAAAAATAGAAAGGTTGAGTTCTCCAACGTTGTTGAGGAGGTTTTAAGCTGAAATGCATTCCCGAACAATTTCCAATATCTTACCTAGAGCACCTACGGGTATAGATAAGCTTGATGAAATTCTAGGTGGTGGTTTAATTCGTGGAAAGACATACTTGGTTGCTGGCGAGACCGGTACTGGTAAGACCATTTTTGCTCTTTCATTCATTGTTTACGGTGCTGCATTAGATGAGGCAGGTGTTTATGTTACTGTTGATGAGGATGTTGAGAGCTTCATGCTTGGTGCTAAGGCTTTTGGCTGGGATTTAGAGAAGTTAGTTGAGAAGGGTAGGCTCAGTATTGTCTCTCCTTCTGAGGACTTCATTGATAGGATTAGGAGGAAGGATCCTGATGCTGTTGCTAAGTCCTTGGTCAGGGATATAAGTGATGTTGTTGAGAGAATTGGTGCTCAAAGATTGGTTATTGACCCTATAGCACCGTTAGTGTGTATGGAGAAGGATATTCAGGTGCTTAGGGAGTTCACTAGGATATTGATAACGAGGCTCGAACGTGAGGTCAGGTGCACAACATTAATTACGTCTGAGATACCCTCAGGTTCGTTGTCTCTAAGTAGGTTTGGTGTTGAGGAATTCTTAGCTTCTGGTGTATTTGTTCTTGGCCTGATTAGGAGAGGTAGTAGGTTCATTAGGACGTTAACCATTCGAAAGATGCGATGGCTACCTGTTAAGCCTACAGTATATGAGTTCGAAATCGTGCCTGGTAGAGGTATTGTGATTAAAGGTCCACTTGAGGAATCTTCGACCTATTCTCTTCACTGGTGAGTCAACTGCTAATCAAGGCACATATCTTTTAACCTCTACCTGTATTTCCTGATTTGATGAATAGTACTGGAATTCTCAAGAGGTACTTCGGTGTTAAGCTCAGATTTAGGTGTATGATGTGCGGTGCTTGCTGTAGAAGGTACTGGGTTTGTCCTACACATTGCGATATTGCTAGGATATCTAAGTACGGTGGTTACAATCCGAGAGAATTCCTAACACTAATGCCTAAGGAGAGAGTTGGTAATTGGAATGCACCTTCCTTCCTCGTTAAGGTCGGTGGTAGAGTTAGTGAGTACTATGTTGTCATTAAGAAGAGGAGAGATGGTTACTGCTTCTTCAATGAGTTTAGAGGTGCTAGGGTTCTCTGTAAGGTTCACAGCTATAAACCTCTCGTCTGTAGATTCTACCCTGTAGTATACTGGGTAAAGGGTACATCTGTCTTCTTCGAAGTACACGATGATGCTATTGGCTTCTGCCCTGGTATAGGTAGAGGTTCAACCTATGATCTAGATTACCTCTTTGGAGTGGTCTTGAGAATTAGAGAGGAGAAGAGGATGTTCTTCGAATTAGCTAGTAAGTGGAATGAAGATGTCTCCCGAGGTAGAGTTGATCCGACATTTGACAATCTGATATCCTACATATATAGTCGTGGTCTTGAGGTTATAGAGTATGGAGGTAATAGCTGAAGGTTCTGAAGTTCTTCTGTACTTTAGCAAGAAGTACAAGTACTTGGTTAAGGTGACGAAGCAGAAGTTCTCAACACATAGAGGTGTTGTGGATCTATCTCAGTTAATTGGAAAACCCTTTGGAAGTACGTTGGAGACCGATATTGGTGAGAAGTTTGTAGCTGCAAAACCTACATTCATGGATTATCTCGAGAGATTTAGGAAGGTAACACAAGTCATATACCCTAAGGATGCTGCTGCTATTGTGCTATTTGGCTGCATTGGACCGGGTTCTAGAGTTGTTGAGGCTGGTCTTGGTTCTGGTGCACTCTGTGCTGTTTTAGCGTACTACGTCAGGCCTACAGGGAAGGTGTACTCGTACGAGATTAGGAGGGAATTCATAGAGGTTGCTGTTAAGAATTTGAGTAGAGTTAATCTCCTCGATTATGTTGTCATTAAGGAGAAGGATATAACAACAGGTATCGATGAGGAGAATGTAGATGCTGTTGTTCTTGACATGGCTACCCCGTGGTTGGTAGTACCGCATGCATATAGAGCGCTTAGAAACGGTGGTTACTTCATATGCTTTAGTCCAACAATAAATCAGGTGGAGAAAGTTGTTAAAGCGCTCAAGGAACATAACTTTATTGACATAACTACCTTCGAGCTACTGTTGAGGACGTATAAAGTAGAGGAAGGATCTACAAGACCTGAGACGTGGATGGTAGCGCACACAGGTTACCTGACAGTAGCTAGAAAGCCCTAGTATCTCTTAAGTGCTAAGTTAATTAAACCACGTAAATAAGCAATGACAACAGGGAGCACAGTCAATGCTGTGTACACTAAACCTCTCATCACAGCACCGATGAAGATAGCTACGCTCACTACTGTTACACATATCTCAGGTAGGTAGTGAATGAAGCTAGTGTAGAACCACCTAGCACTACCCTTAGGTGTGATAGTCCATTCCTGTGGAATCCTAAGTAAGCATTTTAGTGTAGAGATTAGTAAGCAAGGGCTCATCAACGTAATCATTATCGACGATGCTCCAAGTAGCTTAATAGCCTTCACAAATGAGATTTCCATTCTTCTAGTGAACATATAGAAGACGGTAATGTAGGCTACTGAGCTAAGTACCCAGAGGATGAGTGCTATGTAGAATGCCCATAATTGGACATCACGTACATAGGCAACGGTTAGTGTGAGAGCGAAGAGAGTTAGCAGTATCAACATAGCTCCTACGTACTGGGAGAGGTATAGTAGTACATCGATCTTCTCCCTTAGCTTTACCTCTTTACTCTTAAAGAATTTAGGTAACTTATTGATTATTAGGTAAGTTGTTCCGTACACCCACCTAATCTGTTGTTTACGAAATGATGCATATGTAGTGGGTACCTCAACGTAGACAAGAGAGTCGTGATCGTAGTGAATCTGGTAACCACGCATCATGACTTCTAAACTTAGATCTAGATCCTCAATTATGCTCTCAGGGAATCCACCAATTTCATCGAGTACACATTTTCTTATGACTGAACCTGTCCCAAGTATAAATGGTCTTAGGGATAGAGCGTACCTACCTCTCATTAGTACATTGAACATGAAATCCTGTGATAGAGCTATTGCTCTAGATACTGTACTATCGTCTGTATTCAGTGCAGTCCATCGACAGGTGTAGGCAGCTATCCTGGTATCTGACGTGAGGTACGATACTGCTCTCTTAAGGAATTCGGGTGTGATTACGTTATCGACGTCGATAATAGCTATGTAATCAGCATCTACGTGCTTAAGTGCGTGGTTTAGTGCAGAGGCCTTGTACTTGCCGCTTTTTCGAAATAGTACCTCAATATCTATGAGTTCGCGAAGCCTAGAGACGATATTAAGTATAGCTCTCTGTTCCTCAGCAGTGTAGTCATCACATACCAGGATTATCTTCAATTTATCCCTTGGATAATCGAGCTTGATAAGTGAGTGAAGTACTCTCTCAATTAAGTCTATAGGTTCTCTCTTAGCAGGTACTATCACTGCAACTAATGGGTACGTTACTAGATTTGGTAATGGTTTTTTTAGTTGTGTTCTCATTGCTGTGAATCCATAGATTGAGTGGAGTAGGAGTATTGTAGCTGAGAAGGATGCGGAGATCACTAGTAGTATGGAGGGTGCGAGTTCTAGCATCATACGCGGTAAACATCTAGATGTTAGGACTTACCTCAGTTTCGCTATGTTAGAGTTGAAGAATTATGTCTACGTAGAATTCCTTATCGAGTATTGTTTCTCTTTTCTCAAGTACTTTCCTCCATGCATTACCGATAGCAACTAGTATGGATATACCTCGTAATCTGCACTTAGCTTTCTCGAGGATTGATAGTAAAGCATCGAGGGTCTTTCCGCTTTGTGCTATATCATCAACTATTAATACAGTTTCGTTTACCTGTAGGAAGCTCCTAGGTACGTACAGCATGAATGAGGTGAATGGTTCTTTACCGACTATTGTAGCTTCGTAATACTCATCTATAGATGGATCTCGGTCACGTTTAGCTACAACAAATGGTTTACCAAGTGCTAAAGAAGCTGTTACCGCTAGGGGTATGCCGTCGACTGCCGCTGTCAGTATTTTGCTAGGTGGTGACCTGCTAAAGATCTTCTTAACTCTTCTAGCATAAAGTTTGAGAAATACAGGATCGTAGAGAACTTGTTTAAGGTCTATTATGCCTTCTTCTCTCAACCTTATTTTCTTCTCAACGTAGGTCTTAGTATTAACTATCGTACTAAGTGCGGAAATTATCTTGCTGGCATGCTCTTTGCTCGGAATTACGTAACCATTTACGTAACGGCAGAGAACAGATTCGGGAATACCAACTAATTTCGCCAACTCTCTATATGAGAGTGAGAGTAGGTTACGTGCTGCCTGTAGTAATTCTATAGCGAATGCCCTATCACTAAGTCTCTTAGGTTCAAGCATGGATCTTTAGTGTGTAGGTGCTAGATCAATATAAATACCTTGCTTACTATTTTCAGCGACTAATCCCTTCATCAGCGCTTCAGTTACCTGGAGTTTCATCACTTCGCCATGTGATTAAGGGAAAAAGTAGATAAAAGGTATGCGTCATGTTTCCATAGGTGAGTACATGAAGGTTTTCTTCAAGGAGTTGACTATCAGGACTAGAAATAAACTCGAGGTTGTTAACATAACTCACTACGTTGAAGATGCTGTGAGAGAGTCAGGTATTAAAGATGGTCTGTGTCTTGTTCATGCACCTCATGCAACAGCGGCTATTGTGGCTAATGAGTATGAAAGTGGATTGGTTGAGGATATACTTACGAAGATCAGAGAAGAGTATCCAGAGGATGGTAGGTGGAAGCATAATCTAATTGACTACAATGCAGCAGCACATTTAGCATCAGCATTCATAGGAGCTTCAAGGATATTTCCTGTTAGGAACGGTTCACTCATTAGGGGTACCTGGCAGCACATACTTCTTGTTGAGCTTGATGGTCCGAGAGCTAGGAGAGTAGTTATTGAAGTTCTTGGTGAGTAGTATGTGTAGTGGGGATGTTGAGGAATTGAGGCGAAGAATATACGATGCTCTTAGAGGTGTTATGGATCCGGAGATAGGTCTCAGTGTTGTGGATGCTGGTTTTATCAGGAACGTACTCATTGATCAAGAGGGTAATGTTACTATAGAGATGATCTTAACAACTCCTTTCTGTCCTCTCGCACATGTGATGATTTCTCAGATAAAGAGAGCTGTGGAGAAGGTACCTGGTGTCAAGAGTGTTGATGTCAAGATAGTGGGTTTTGGCATTCCTGAACAACTTCTTAGAAGACTAGGTTACCGTTAAATCCCATCATTAGCTCTCGTGATTTAAATTAAATTCTATACCTCATTAAGAATAGGAGCGCTATCGCAGCAGCTAAAACATCCGCTAGAGCTCCGGGATTAATCCCATTACGTGAAGCCCAAGTATCTAAACTCCAAAGCAAACACATACCAGTGCTAGTAGCAACACCACCTAACCTCAATACCTCGCATGCTCTCCGTCTAAGCTTATTAGCTAAGTCCTTTCCATGCTTAACCACAACCAATGTATCAACATACCTACTGAGCAACTCCAGGAATGTTTCCACAACAGCATCATTCCACACACTAAATTTCTCAACATTTCTACACAGAGAACACAATGCTATCTGTGTCAGTGGGTATCCTTCAACTAATTCCCTTGAAATTAAATCCCACGTAGATGAACACAGTAAAACATCGTACAATGTAATCCCTCTCTCCCTAAGCACCCTAGCAAAATTAGGATCCCACACACTAGGGTACTTAGAGGTCACAGGGGCTCTCTTCCTAAGGTATCTTGGTGACGCTACTCGAATAGCTTTGTAAAACCACACAGCATCATCCACATCGCTGTACTTCACCAAGGTACATGCAGTACTAATGCACTTGCCAATGTGGAGGAATCCATATCTACGATATACAAAACCCAATGCTACAGCTAGGGGTATGAGTAAGGTTGCTGTACCTAGATTGGTATTACCTCCCCTATGTCGTGACCTACAGGTTCTAACGAGCCTATATACCATGTACCCGAGACCACACTTCATGTCTCCTGAACTCTCTGCCAATCGATACCCTCTGATGAATGCTTTATAGAACACCTCGACACTGGCAACTCCACTAACGATGAAGTGCTCAATGCTAGTATCTTCGTGATTTCTCAGTCTATGTACATTACCTGGTTTCGGAAATGCGATAGCCTCTAATACGGTGGCTGTTGACAAAGCCCATGAACAGAACCAAGCTATCTCTTTAACCTTCATCAAGCTAGACACACCTGTACTACCCTTCCAATCTAAACATAATTGTAACTTAACTCATCTACGCACTAAGAACACTTCTTCCTAAACTTTGATACTCTTCTAGCAATCATGCTAGCTATGACGCCAGCACCTATGCCATTATCGATATTGACAACAGCTACACCAAGGGTACAGGACTGTAGCATTGAAAGTATGGCAGCTAAACCTCTACCACCTAAACCATATCCCACAGATCGTGGAACAGCAATCACTGGAACATCTAGGAAAGATGCGATTACTGAGGGTAATGCACCTTCCATACCAGCAACAACAACAACTACATCCGGATCGAATTCCAGTATCTTCCTAATGGCGTAGAGTGCTCTACACATATTTGCAATACCAACATCGTACACAGATAACACAGTACAACCCATCTCCTCAGCAATGACTCTAGCCTCTTCAGCAATGGGAGCATCGGCTGTACCAGCAGCTACAATAGCTACCTTACCTCCATGAGATTCCTCTTTAAGATCTCTCTTCTTCACTACGACTATTCTAGCTTCCTCCCTAAGTTCAAGCAGATACCCAAGAGAGTTAAAGTCAATGGACTTCAGTACCCTAATATGCTCTGGCTTAACTCGACTAACAATTATCTTTGACTCTCCCTTCTTAACGAGATTAAGAACAATTTCCTTCACAACCTCAGGTGCCTTAGGTTCAGCAAACACAATTTCGGGTACTCCTCTCCTAACATACCTACCGATATCGTAAAGTACGTACTTCGTAACTTCTTCAAATTGATAAAGCTTAATCAGCTTCTCAGCTTCTTCAACTGATAATTGTCCTGAACGTACTCTCTCAAGTATACTCCTCAAATCCATAGGGATCCCTACACTGTCCTCACATAGAACTCACTTAGACCTACTTTTGACTTAGACCTAATCTAATCTAATATCACTTAACTTATACTCCAAAGGAGACACTCTCATTAAAGTAACTGACTCGGTACGTATGGTGATCCAGACCATGGATTTAAGTACTTTTAAACCTCATCCATGAGTCTACTATGGTGGTTGTTAGTGATTATTGGTGTTGTTACGAGGAATCCACATGGATGGGCGACTGAAGAGCTGAAGAGAGCTATTGAAAAGTTAGGTCACATACCATTTATCTTTAGATTTCGTGATATTGTTGCTGAGGTCGGTTTTCCTGCAAGAGTTTTCGTTAAGGGTTACGATGTATCATCGTTATCGGCTATCATAGTTAGGCCTATTGGTAGGTGTAGTCTTGAGCAAGCCATCTTTAGAATGGATGTGCTTCACTGGATTGAGGATCGTGGTGTGTACGTTGTGAATTCTCCATCAGCTATAGAGATTGCTGTTGACAAGTACAGGACGTTGTACCTTCTTGAGAGAGCTGGTATTCCTGTTCCTAAAACTGTGGTTAGTGAGTGCTGTGAGGAGGTTCTCAAGTACATTGGTGATCTAGGTAGACCAATTGTTGTTAAGCCTCTCTTTGGGTCTCGGGGTTTAGGTTCGTTTAGAGTACGTAGTAAGGACTATGCATGGCGAGTTCTGAGTGATTTAGCATTTCTCAGACATGTGCTGTATGTTCAAGAGTATATTAAGCATAGAGGTCGTGATATTAGGGTTTTTGTTATTGGTGATAGGGCTGTTGCTGCAATGTATCGAGTTGCTAGGAGTTGGAAGACTAATGTTTCTTTGGGTGCTAAGCCTATTAGGTTGTGCCCTATTCCTCAAGAGATTGAGGAGTTGGCGGTTAAGTCATGTAGAGTTGTTGGTTGTGAGATTGCGGGAGTAGATATTGTTGAGGATAGAGAACGTGGGTACTTAGTTCTTGAGGTAAATAGTCAACCTGGTTGGAGAGGTCTCCAATCCGTCACCCCATTCTCCATAGCTGAGGAGATAGTGAAGTATGTTGTTGATAAGGTTAAGAGGTGATTACTTTTCTGGTGTAAATGATAGTGATCTCTTGAGCATGTAGACATCGACTCTACCTGAGTAGAATACTTTGCTTGTCCTCCTGTTAGTTATCTGTACTAGAGCTACAGCAAATACTGATGGATCTAGCTTGTAGAGGTCGAAGTTAACTTCACTGAATATGTCATACATCAATCTACCACTGTATCTTGAGTTTGTGAATGATGCTTTCTCGATTATAGCTGCTATCTCGGAGTCATCGCAGTCAACTACGTAGTATGTTTCTCCTCCATACGCTATCATGTCGTTTGTCTTAGCGAACATTAGCTGATGATTTGGACAGGGTGGCGCTACTGGACACGCTCCAGAAGCTGTAATTACCTTCCTTAGATCAAACCCAAGATACTTCAACCTATACAGACCTGTCTCAACAACTCTAGCACTTACCTGTATTGTTCCAGTCATAGAATTAAATGATGTCACTACGACGTAGAGGTTTCTTGGTGAAACACCACAGGCTTCAGCAATCTTAACTAGTACCTTATCTGGTGGTAGTCTATCAGTTTCAAGTACCAAAACTGCTTCATCACTTGTCTCGTAGTATTGAAACTCCTCATACCACTTCTTCGGCTTTCTGGCTAGTGCTCTAGCGGGGCCTGAGCCAAGGCCATAGAAGTTCTCATCTGCAATTCTCCAACCAGCTAGTTGTGAGAGAAGACAAGATTCAATTGGGTAATCTGTGTAGACTATTACGCAGGGAAGTGCTAATTCATCGTACCTTCTCACTGTAAGGTCTACACGAGCTAAACCACCTAGACTAATCTTCGACAGCTCTATACCCATGTCTATGCTACCCATAGTCTCAACACCAGCATCGACAACAGTAGCTCCACAAGGATACTTATGGACTTTGACCTTGTATAGATCAGTATTTGACAAAACTCTATCTAGTATCTTCAGTGCTAACTTATTCATTGAAATGCCCATACCTACCACCTCAATAACTCAGTCAAGTACTTCAAGTGACTATTTCTATCCAGAGAAATGAATAACCTCCCATTACAACTAATATCAGCAGTCGCATCTCCTCTCAAAAGTAGAAATGTTCCTCTGTACTCTTTTCCTAACTCTTTAATACGGACCTTCTCAGCTATAGAATCGATGTAGAACGTGGGCACAATATCATCAACCCTACCTAGGATTACTATTCGACCACCTCTCATGTTTAAGCCAGGATAACCATCACAGTCACCCTCAATAACGATAGTACCACCACACATATTTACACCAGGTAGAGCATCTGAAGAACCTTCAATAACTACTACACCACCTCTCATACCTCTACCAATCTCAGCACCTGCTGAGCCATGAATTATAATGACACCACCTCTCATGCCCTTCCCTGGCTTCTCTCCAGGTAATGAAGCACCAACGTAATTACCCACATCACCATAAACCTCAATAAAGCCACCACACATGTGTGTACCCAGCCAATCACCTACATTACCACGAACAACAATACGACCCCCAGTCATTCCATAGCCTAAGAATGCACCTACGTTACCATCAATGATTACGTTACCACCACTCATCTTCCTACAGATCTCTCTAACTTTACTGAAATCACCAATTAAGTGAAGCGTAATCTCTTCAACACTACTAGGTACTGAGCCCTGATACTCAATGTCAAATAATTCAGTTAAAAGTACCTTCTTAGAACCTTCAAGAACATACACATCAGTAAGTTCCCTAGGTGATTTACCCACAAAGGTATCAGGCCTTAGAACGGAAGCGTATACAGGTACCTTGAACAAAGTCCTTGGTTTGACGTAGATTTCAACAACCATATCTAAACCCTCGAAATTACCTTAACCTCCTTAACACTTCTCAACTCTTCAATTCTAACCTCGTAAGTACTTAGAGAAACGCTGTACCAACGCTTAAACCACTGCTCAATTTCCGCCTTAACAGATTTTTCGAGATCAGGTGACACAACTGGATTAATGTAGTACGTTGAACCATAGATAACTC
>CAZYGV010000010.1:0-17341 GCA_964647155.1 uncultured Thermoproteales archaeon
AAGGCAGTAGTTCTCTCTGCACTACAGTCAATCATGTACACACTAGCGTACTACCTACTTATGGCACCAGACATAGTACTTGCTTACGTAGCCGTTGGTGTAGGTATATATTCGGTAGCTCTACTCTTTGCAATCAGCAAAACCGAGAGATTTGAGGAGGTTGAGACTAGATGAGAGGTACCGAACTGATTGTTGTGATGTGTACTGTGATACTGATAGTAGCTGTGACTACAGCTGTGATTATGGGCATTACAGCGTATACACCAGGTCCTGAAGTCAGGCCACTAGCGAAGTTCTATCTAGAGAACTGTCTAAATCTATGGGATAGAGCATACTGGGCAGCAAGTCCAGAAGCTGTGTGCTCAATGCTCTGGGATTATAGAGGCATTGATACCCTCTACGAGACAGCTGTTTTCTTCCTAGCGATAATTGGTGGAGTTACAGTCTTCAGATTGATTGAGGTAACACCTCCATTTGAGTCACTTGGTGAGAAAATTAGGAAAATACTTGGCCTCTCAGTGATAGTGAGGACTATATCGAAGATTGTGACGTCAATGATCTTGATAGTTGCTGTTGCTATAGCCGCACATGGACACCTAACACCAGGTGGTGGATTTCAAGCAGGAGCAGCAATATCCGTAGCTCCGCTCATGATGATCATAGCACTTTCAAGATACTTCCTCGAGGAGAGAAAGCTAACAAAGGAGAAGATGCTGGTCTTGAGAACGGTTGGTCTACTAGCTATCTGGTGCACAGTCGTCATACCACTAACCTTTGCACTCCTAGGACAGATAGTATATGCAATGCAAAATCAGCCAAAACCGTGGACAACATTTCCAGGATTTCCCACGGGAAAACCAGGTACTTGGGTAGCTGGGTCCCTCTTCATATACAACATGGCCGAATTCCTAGCCGTTGGAGCTGGATTCACACTCATATTCCTACTACTATCTCTACCTGAGGAAGTTTTCAGAGAATTCATGAGGAGGTTGTTGAGGAGATGAACATCCTCGAATTCGCATTGCTTATGTACTGCTACGCAGCACTAATAGCAGTACTAGCAATCTCACTCTATGGAATAGTGTGTAGACCGAATATACTCAAGAAGATAATTTGTCTCTCAATATTTGGTGATACAGCAAACACACTCATAATATTCCTAGGTTTCAGGACAAAGAACCCCATACCACCCATAGTACCAACACTTACACCAACTAAAGCACTTATGACCGAATTCACAACGAGAGCCGTTGATCCTGTACCTCAGTGCCTAGTCATAACAGCCATAGTGATAAACATGGCAATACTCATGTTCCTCATATTCCTAGCTATCCAGATTTACAGGCACTACGGAACTCTAGATGCTAGGAAGGTAGCTAGGTTGAGGGGTTAGGTATGGGCTCTACAACTCTTAGCAAGTTAGGTAAGATCATTGTGCTGACAGCCTTCTTCTTCCTAATATACATCATAGCATCAGCCTCAATTACGTTACTAGATGTAGTTGTTGGTTTAGTAGCTTCATCAGTAGTAGCTGTCTTAGTCGCTGAGATACTAGTTAAGTCCCCACCTAGTAAGCTCATAGATTTGAGGAGGTGGGGGTGGTACATTCTGTATGCACTACATTACTTCACAGTAATTGAGTGGAGAGCACACATAGATGTAATTAAGAGAATACTACACCCAAAGATGCCAATCAATCCAGGTATCGTTCGTGTACCTTACCACGTAGTGACGGATTACGCTACAGTACTCATAGCTAACTCAATAACGAATACACCAGGTACAGTAGTTGTTGAGGTTGATGAGGAGAGAAAGTACTACTACGTTCACTGGATAAATGTCATATCACCAGAGGAGAAGGTGTGCTATGAGAAGATCTCCAAGACGTTTGAGAAGTACGCTAAGAGGATCTTTGACTAGAGGTGATGTGTATGAACATCGAGTATACATCTATACTACATGTACCAGCATTAGCACCAATATTGGCAATTGGATCAGCATTTGCACTACCGCTGATATACCTAGTGACTAAGAGCAGGAAGGTATGTGAGTACTTTGTAGTAACGATAACAGGTATCGAGCTAGTACTGACGACAATTGTCCTATACCTAGCATACACAAGTACTAAACCCATAATCTATACCTTCGGTGCTTGGCCACCACCAGTAGGTATTGTGTATGAGGTCGATCGCTTCAGTGCAGTACTCGGTGTACTGACAGCAGTACTCTTCTTCACAGCAGCAATATACGGCATCAAGTACCTTGAGAGAGATTACGGAGTTGAGTGGTACTACACGTTATTCCTTGGCTTTGAAGCAGGTATCATAGGTTGTGCGTACACGGGTGATATCTTCAATCTCTTCGTGATGTTTGAGGTACTATCTATATCAGCATATGCTCTTGTAGCGTTTAGAAAGGATTTACCTGAAGCAGTTGAGGGTAGTCTCAAGTACGCAATTGTTGGCTCAGTAGCAACCACAATATACTTCATAGCCATCACCTTCATCTACGGAACCTTTGGAACACTTAACATGGCTGATCTAGCAGCTAAAGTAAGGGGTCTGTCATTTCCAGTAACAGGTACAGCACTAGGTAATGTACACGTAGCAGTTGGTGTAGCGCTAGCACTCATTGTGTGGGCATTCTCAATAGAGGCAGCACTAGTACCAAATCACTTTTGGTTACCAGATGCGTACGTTGGTGCACCAGTTACCTTTGCAGCAATATCTTCTGGAGCTGCTGTCAAGGTGAGTCTCTACATAATTGCTAGGTACCTCTACACCATACTACAGGGTAGAGAGGGACCAGTAGCACCAACAGTGGAAGCAGCGCTCATAGCGCTTATAGTCATGGGTTGCCTCTCAGCTATAGTTGGTTCAGTTCTCATGATAGTTCAGAAAGATATCAATAGGTTGATAGCGTACAGTACAATAGTGAATGCAGGTTACATAGCTATTGGACTAGGCATCGGGACACCACTTGGAATAGTAGCAGCTCTCTTCCACATGATAAATCATGCAGTAGCTAAGGCATTGCTCTTCTTCTGTGCAGGAAATTATGTGCACGTAGTAGGTTCGAGAGATCTAGATGATCTAGCTGGTGTAGGTAAGAGAATGCCATTAACAACCATTGGACTCATTGTAGGTGCACTAGCACTAGCAGGAGTACCACCACTAAACTGCTTCATGAGCAAGCTAATACTAGCACAAGCACTCTTCGAGGCAAATCTTACACCACTAATAGCGGTAATCGTATTTGCGAGCGTACTCTCACTAATGGCTTATCTAAAGGTCATATACAACATCTACTGTAGGGCATCAATCAAGAAGCTACCTGAGGTTAGAGAGCACCCACTAATGACGTACCCAGTAATTACCTACGCAATTGCATGCATAGTTCTCGGACTACTCGCACCAATACTAGTACCTACAGCAATAGAACCAGCAGTAACTGACTTATTGAACACAGATAACTTCATTAAGGCAGCTATGGAGATAGCTGAGAAGCTACTGAGGTGATGTAGATGAACCTCCTCATGTTGATACTCTACGTAGCAACCTCAATGGTACTGGCATCAGCAATAATGTATGTAGTGTACAGAGTAGTATCGAGATCGCAGAGACCAACACCAGAGAAGACAAAGGTATACGCCTGTGGGGAAGACTACACACCCGAGAGGGCAAGTGCATCAGACATAAACCTCTACACAGCAGTTTGGAGACTCTCATTTAGAAACCTCTACAAGTACGTTAGAGAGAAAGGACATACAGGAGTACTGAGTGACTGGTTCTTCTGGATGTACCTCTTCATGATATTAGCTCTCGTAGTACTTTACCTAGTATCTGTAACCATGTGGTGATTAGTATGTGGATGTACATACTTGAGACAGTACTCTACCCAGGGCTAGCCTTCACGCTATTGGGAATAGTCTTTACAAACTGGTACGTGAGAAAGGTAAAAGCACACATGCAGAATAGAATAGGTCCACTCTACACAGGTCCCTTTGGACTACTACAACCAATTGCAGACTTCATAAAGCTATTCAGTAAGGAAGACATAGTAGTTAGTGGTTACCCAGCTAGAGCACCTGCATTCTTCCTAACACTAGCAATGGGCTCACTTGTAGCTCTACTACTCATGACACCAATAGCACCATACCCACTACAGGCACCGTACGATATATACGTAGCACTCTACCTCCTCGTATGGCCAACAGTGGCAATAGCCATAGCGGGCTACCTAACACCAAGTCCATTCACTGTAGTTGGAACAGCTAGAGTACTAAGCTTGACACTAGCTTATGAACTAGGTTTTGTACTATCAGTACTCGTACCAGTAGCACTAGCAAGTAGATACCTAGGAGCTGAGTACAGTCTATACACAACCTGTACAAGAGCGTGGACGCTATGGATGAGACCACTACCAGCAATACTACTAGCAATCTCACTACTAACAGCAATACTATCATTACAGTGTAAGACAATGATGAAGCCATTCGACATACCGGAAGCAGAAACAGAGATAGTTGCGGGCCCCTTCACAGAGTACTCAGGACCAAAGTATGCGCTAATACTGATGCTACATGATCAAGAGATCTTCGTAGGAGCACTCCTACTATCGCAACTATACTTTGGAGGACCAATACCACTAATCAATAACCCACTATTAGCAGCCATAGTAACCTTCGTAGAGTACCTAGCAATAACACTAGTAGTGACCTGGGTACACGCGTCAACACCAAGATACAGGGTAGAACAAGCACTAAACTGGTTCTGGAAATATCTACTACCATTAAGCACACTAGCACTAGTACTCTCAATAGTAGTTTAGAGAAGAAGAATCTAGATGACCTCAGAATCACTATAGAGCAGGCATAATTCTCAACCAAAGTCAAAATAATAGAACTAGATAGACTCCTTAGTGTGATGTAGGATAGTTACAGAGTATGAGTGAAGGAATCAGATACACAACGTACATAGTACATATGTAGCTATTAAGCTGATAACGGACACAAGGAAGAGAGAATACGTTCCAGTAGTGGTGATATTAGTGCTAGTATGGAGGTACTACACTTCTTGCGCTACACCTTATGAGCTGTCGGTCTTACTCATTTCTCCATATCTTACATATCTTATGCATTTCTCATGCATATTCTCAATATGTGTTTGAACGCACCTACACGGTATGTCGTGGATTTACCTAGCGATGATCCATATCTTGAGTTGATGTGTAGGTTAGGTGATGTGTCGTCTAGATACGAGTTATGAATAACCTCTACCTCTAGATGTAACTCAATTGCTGTTTCACCTTCCGTTCCTGATGTATTATTTACCAAGAGATTACTAGGGCTGTCTCAATGATTGTTATGAGAAGTGATTGAGTAGGGGTTATATTCTCGTTTCCTTTCAGTGTTGTGTGGTGATGACTAACTGGGCCGGCCTTGATTGATGATGTTTACCCGCCCCCTCTGATGTGTGTTGTGGTTATTTACTTGTCCTCTGTGTTTTCTGGTGATGAGGTTTTGTTTGGCGGAGTGGTGAAGAGCGTTGGGGACCTCTGATTTTGTTGAGCCTAGGTTTGTTGATAGGGTTGTTGAGTTTAGGGTTTTGGAGGAGTTGTGTAGTCGTGTTGTTGCTCTTCCTATCTTTCTCTATGGTCCTGAGGGTTGTGGTAAGTCTAGGTTGTTTAGGGAGTTTGTTACTAGGTTTGATGGTGTTGGTGTGTATGTTGATGCTTTAGAGCGTACTAGGGTTGATAGGGCTTTGTTCTTTAGTCCTGTTGTTTCTGAGCTTAGGGAGTTCGTTAGGGTTATTGCTGGTGCTGTTTCTGGTTCTGTTGGTGTTTACTTAGCTGATCGTGTATTTGACTTAGTTTCTAGGGTTGGTGTTGGGAGGTGTATTGAGGGTGAGAGAGTGGTTGTGGTTGTTGATGATGTTGTTAGGGCTATTGGTGTTGATCAGGTTGAGTGGTATGTTAAGTGGTTGTATGGGTCTATTCGTAAGTTTGTTGAGGAGTTTCATCCTCGTGGTCTCGTTGTTGTTGCTACCACTTCTGAGGGTGTTGGTAGGAGGTTGGTGTCGAGACATAGGCACGCTGTTGTGTATCTGTTATGGAATCTCGACTATGATTCATTCTACGAGTTAGCTCGTGAACTTGGTGCTCCTAGTCGTGAGGTTGTTGATCGTGTTTGGGAGTTTGTTGGCGGTAATCCTGGTAGGTTGGTTGAGATTGCTTCTGTTTTTCGGTGGGATGTTAGTTCCTGGATTGAGTTGTTGAGGGGGAGGTTGTTTGAGGTTTTTCGTGTTGTTAGGAGTGAGGGTCTTGTTGGTGAGTTATTGAGGGTTATTGATGATCCTGATGTCTTTATTCATGAGGCTTCTCCCAGGTTTGAGAAGTTGCTGAGTATTCTTGAGGAATATAATCTGGTGATCTACAAGTACTGTATGTTGCTTAGTCGTGAGTACCTTAAACCCTGTCCTGAACTTGGTGTTGGTAAGTACTATGCTTGGCAGCTTCCTGCGTACAGGGTTGTTCTTAAAGAGTTTGCTAGGTGATTGTGGTGGAAAGTTATTTCTATTGGTTACGTGGTTTGTTCTCGGTGATGAGCGACTGCCGCCCTGACTTGATGAGGATAGCCGCGTAGTCTGATCTTGGTAATTGATATCTCCCTGTACTGAGCTACGTCAACTAGGTGATGTACTGTGGGTGTGTACGATGTTGTTGTGAAGAGGAGGAGTATTAGGAGGTACAGGAAGAAGCCTATTCCTAATGAGCACCTTAAGATGATTCTCGATGCTGCTAGGTTAGCCCCTAGTGCGGGTAACAGGCAGCCTTGGCACTTTGTCGTCGTTACTGATGAGGAGCTTAAGAGGAAGCTTGTTGATGCCTGTATGGGTCAGAGCTTTATTGCTGATGCTTACTGCGTTGTGGTTGGTCTTGGTGATAGGGAGATTTCTCCGAAGTGGTGTGTTGTAGATACTACCATAGCTATGGAACACATGGTATTGGTAGCTACTGACCTCGGTTATGGTACTTGCTGGATTGGTGCATTTGACGAGGATAAGGTCCGCAAGTTACTGAAGGTACCTGATAAGTACGTCATTGTTGCTCTCTTGACTATTGGTGTACCTGATGAATCGCCACCACCTAGACCGAGGAAGTCATTAAGGGAAATCACATCTCGTGACGTCTACGGAAGACCACTTGAGCTATAGACGTTGGTTGAGGTTATAGTCCTAGCTCATGGCTTATCTTCTTCAGCGCATTGAGGCTTAGCTCTAGGAACTCCTCGAGGCTCAGTCCTATCTCCTCACATAGCTTTATCTTCTCTCTATTTGCTCCTCTCGCGAAGGCTCTGTCCTTGAACTTCCTCTTGAGGGTATCTAGCTTTACCTCCTCTAGCTTCTTATGTGGCATGACTAGTGCTGCTGCTACGATTAGCCCTGATACGTTATCTGCTGCTATCAGTGCCTTAGCTAGCTTGGTCTTCGGTTCATGACCTGTCTTTTCGTTGTGTGCTCTAATCGCTTCTAGTGCTTCTTCAGGTAGTTTATCCTTCAGCATCTCAGCACCCACTATACCGTGTCTCTCCATCTGCGACTTAGTCATCTCGTAGTCTATGTCGTGTAGTAGACCTACGAGACCCCATAGCTCCTCATCTTCACCTAGTCTCTTAGCTAGTTCCCTCATGATTGCTTCAACAGCTATCATGTGCTTAATCAGCTTCTCATTCTTGACGTGTTCTCTAATTAGCTTAAGTGCTTCATCTCTAGTTATCATGTTTCTCACCTACTTCCTTGCAGTTTCCTCAGGATATTTTTGAGTTATGTAGTGAAGACCTTTGCTATTGGTGGTGTTTTTCTCTTGTGCTCTGTTGTCTTCACCATTTCAAGTACTTTATCGACTACCTTCTTGGGTACTCCAGTTACTTCAGGTACTCTCTCAGGTTCAATTCCTCTATCGAAGACTGCGTGTAGAACTAAATCAACTTCTTCGTACCTTACACCCAGCTCTTCTTCAGCCATGTGACCTGGCCATAGTCTCGGACTACTTGGTTTGTAGGCTATTCTCTCAGGTATTCCTAGGTAAACTGCTAGCGCTCTTACCTGTGTTTTGTAGAGGTCACCTAATGGTAGTATGTCTACTGCTCCATCTCCGTACTTCGTGAAGTACCCTATGAGTAACTCACTCTTATCACTCGTACCAACTACAAGACCATTGAACTCATTAGCTACTGTGTAGAGGAGTACTGCTCTAGTTCTTGCCCTTATATTCCCGACAGTTTTGTGCGAGAGTTCTCTACCAAAGCTACTCGATACTTTTTCACTGAACTTATCAACTAGCTCATCTATGTAGATGATCTTGTACTCTATCTTTAACGCATTCACCAGATCTATAGCATCCTTGATATCTACTTCAGGTGTTGTTCTGCTATCCGGCATTATGAGTGCAATGATGTTCTCTGGACCAACAGCTCTCGTACATAGGTACACTGTCGTGCTTGAATCAACGCCACCACTGACACCTACGATTAGCTTCTTGACACCACTATCTTCGTAATGGTACTTAATGAAGTTGAGTATCTTCTTAGTTACTGTTTCTCTATCGAACTTCAGCAAGTCCTTGATCGTTATCCTCACGATATCACCAATTACATCGGTGAGTTCGAAGGTATTTACGACTTCGCTGGTTACTCAATATGTGAAATTAGACTGAATCAAGTAAATCTTTATAACTTAGGTATTACTGATTACGTAGACTGGTGATACGTCTGAGAGGGTACGTACTCCCAATACTCATAGCCCTACTCGTGATCACATCATTAGTAACACCTCAAGTTCTCTGTGAGAATAAGCCTATTGTCGTTACTACAACCTCTGTTTTAGGTAGTATAGTTCGCGATCTTGCTGGTGATCTCGTTGACGTAATTGTGATAGCTACACCTACTATATGTCCTGCTCACTACGACATCAAGCCTAGTGATGTCGAGGCCGTTAAGAGAGCTATTGCGATTTTTTACCACGGCTTTGAACCCTGGGTTGAGACTTTGGTTAAGGCATCCGGTACCAAGGCTAAGTTGGTGAAGATTCCTGGACCTTGGAACACACCTACTGAGCTAGCTAAGAGGTATAGGGCTGTAGCATCAGCTCTTGAGGAAGTTCTTGGAGTTAAGCTTAGTGAGAGATTGAGTAAGTGCTTGAAGGCTATCAATGAAACTGCTGCTAAGTTAAAGGCATTAGCTGAGAGGTATAGGTTTAGTGAGTACAGGGTTGTGTGTATGAAGTGGCAAGTACCATTCATTAAGTGGCTTGGTTTTCAGATTGTTGCTACGTATGGTCCTCCTGAGAGATTGTCTACAAGGGAGGTTGTTGAGATTGAGAGGACTGCTCGTGAGAAGGGTGCCGTGCTCGTTATAGATAATCTGCAGAGTGGTACTTGGTTTGGTAGATCGCTAGCTGAGAAACTCGGTATTGTTCACGTTGCTCTAACCAATTTCCCTGGAACTGAACCTGGTCTCAACAATGTGACTTCCATCATGAGGTACAATGTTGGGAAACTCATAGCTGCAATTAAGGAGGTTGAGGTACTGAGTAAGGTTAGGTCGTACCTAGCTGAACTCACTACTCTAAGGAACCTAATGTACGTTTTAATCATTGCTATCGTTGCTGAACTAGCTGTAATTGTTATCTTAGTTATGCTTTACCTGAGGATTAGGAGGAGGTGACTTTCAGTGAGGTACCTAACAATTGAGGAGGCATCCGCATTTCATGGTCACCTAGGTCCATTCTTAGCTCTTGGATACGTAGCTGGTAGGTTTTGCGTTGAAGTTCTTAAACCTGAAACTGAACATGATCTAGAGGCTGTGATCAGGGTACCTCTCCGTACACCATATACCTGCATTCTCGATGGTATTCAGTGTAGTACGAAGTGTACTCTAGGTAAGGGTAATATCAGGGTTGAAGAAAGTAGTGAGGACGATATAGTAATCACAATTAGGTCTAAGAGAACAGGTCGTGGAGTTGTGTTGAAGGTTAAGAACGAGGTCATTGCTAGAATACTTAGCATGGATTTGGAGAAAGGCGCTAGATTCGTCCTAAGTAGGGGAATTAATGAGTTATTCGATGTTCAGTATGTCTAAAGTTCCTCCCATAGCATTGAATAGGAAGTACGCTGTTGAGCTGTGTAACGTATCTACCACATACTTTGGATCCAGGACGCCGGCCATACATAACGTGAACCTAAGGATTAGGTACGGTGAATTTATTCTGATTACTGGACCTAATGGTGCTGGTAAGACGACATTACTTGAGACCATTCTTGGTCTACTAACTCCCTCATCAGGTACAGTTAAGGTATTTGGTTTCAATGTACCTAAGAGAGCTAAATTAATCAGGAGATACTGTAGCTACGTACCACAGGACTTCATGAAGGAACCATATGAAGTATTCACGGTATATGAGGTTATCAAGCAAGGTCTCGTTATATGCCACTACAGACCTAGAGATGTTGATAAGGAAATACGTGAGATATCTAAGCTACTCGGTATCGAGGACTTGCTCACAAGACCGATTGGTTCTTTAAGCGGTGGACAGCAGCAGAGAGTATTCATCGCTAGAGCACTTATCAGAAGACCGTACCTACTACTCCTAGATGAGCCATTTAGCAATCTAGATCGTGACTCAAGAACTGAACTAGCTGAGGTACTGTCTAAGCTATGTACTGACTCAGGTACCACCATTGTGATGGTGTCTCACGATCTGTCGACCATACCGAGAGCTTGTACACGAATAGTATCAATGATCAATGGATCAATAGTCTCCATAAGTGAGGTGAAGTAGGTACGAGTACTTTAGCACTAGCATTGGTAGCTGCAGCTCTCACAGGTTCACTCTGTGGACTTTCAGGACTACTCATAACTAGACTTGGTCTAACGACTATCTGCTTCACGATAGCACATGCAGCACTAGCGGGTGCAGCACTAGGTCTTGTACTGTCTATAGAGCCAATTACTGTAGCTCTAGTATTCGCTATTGCAACCGCTGCATTACTCAGCATACTAATGACTATGCTTAGAGTACCTGTCGACCTAATATCTATGAGCCTCTTCTCACTCTACACAGCATTAGCACTCCTCTTCATCTACCTAACACCCGGGACAGCAATGGCGACTCAAGTCCTTAGCACTGTGTTATGGGGTAGTGTACTAGCTATGACGTATGAATACATCATGTACATAGCTATCCTACTCATAATCTACATCACGTACTTAGCACTGTACATAGATAGAGTACTCATGGTTCTATTCGATCTAAAGCTAGCTGAAGCTGAGGGTTTAGATACAAGATCGGTACTCACAACACTACTCCTACTCTCTAGCTTTGTTATCTCTGTATCACTAAAGCTAACAGGTGGATTTCTAGTCTTCACCATATTCTACGGTCCAGCACTAGCTACGTTAAACCTCAATGTACGTAGTATGAGGAGAATGCTAGCTACGTCACCACTTATTGGAGCAACATGTAGTGTAGCTGGTGTTTTGATCAGTTACCTACTTGACCTACCTGTGGGATGCTGCATAGTGCTATCGATGTGCATTGTTGTTGCAACTACATCACTTCGTAGGTTAATTGAGATTGCGAGGAAGGCGGCACCTGTAATCACGAGATTGAGATAGCTACGATCCAGTCCTAACGTAAGGGCAAATTGACCTGTAGATGCAGTACTGACACTCCCACTCAAATCTTGGGTGCGCTAAGTTCTCTAGAGTTTCTTTAACTAGCTTAGCAACATCGTCATCAGTTAAGTACTCGCTTACTTCAATTAACTTGAGACCAACATCCGGACATACATAGAGTAGGAATGAGTACTTAGCTCCTGTCAACCACCTATATAGCATTACCTGAAGCTTGTGATGATCATACGGTATCTTAGGGCTCCTAGTGAACTTTATATCCACTACAACCTCAGGTACTTCTCCCTTGAGCAACACGATATCAGGTGTGCCGATAACACTGACAACTCTACCACCTAAGTCAACTAACTTAGTGAACTCCCTCTCGTAAACAATAATGTAGTCACCAAGTTTTTCACCAAGAACACGTGTAAAACCCTCATGAATTAACTCACCAACAATCGGTGATACACCATGAGCAGTAACCCAAGACTGAATATAATCACCACTTAGATCAAAAACTCTTCTCTGACTACAGGTAACTAATTCATGAACAAAAACAACATCTCCACTACTCAATACACTACGTTTCAAGTGATACTTCCTAAACCAGTGATCCATGATAGCTCTGTATATTAGAGTACTTAACTCACTAACAACTGAACACATAGGAATCACATAGTGATGTTACATGCAAACGAAATAAAGCTAACTACTAAGTGCATCTGTTCAACCAAACTACGTAGTCTCTAAAAGAAAACGAGGAGCTAACATAGACTCCTTATGCAAATATGAGAATAGTTGAGAAATAGTTAAAATGAATCTATTTAATAGAATCTCGAGCGCATACTAAATACCTCTCTATACCATGTACTAGAGATCTAATGATACACTAAACAAATGCTATGTTATATTTGTACAGACTGGAAAAAGACTAGGTGACCTAAGTAAAGTGGTCAGACATGAGTAACTTATATTTCTCCAATTGAAGCTAAAGATGATGAGGTTGCAATCATGTCTGCTCCTGCAGGTAGGATAATCTATGCAGTACTAGGTCTCATCATCATAGCAATAATCCTCTCAGGCATATCAATCTACTACGCCTCAGTAGCAGCATCAGCAGTTAGTGAGGTAGCTAAGGAGATTAGAGCACTCAGGTCTGAAGTAGCAGGATTACCAACTAAGGTAGCTGAGGCAGTTAAAGGTGTAGTACCACCACCTAAGCCAGCACCACCAGTAGCACCACCTAAACCAAAGGTAACACTCACCATAGAGTACGGTGAGCCATGGAAGATGTGGGTTGACATGGCTATATCGAAGTTCAAGGAGAAGTACCCAGAAGTCGAAATTAAGCCACTAATGATACCATACGGTGTTGACTTCTGTGCAAAAATCACATTAGACCTAAAGGCAGGTACTGCAGGTGACATAGTTATCTATGACAGCTTCATGACAGCAGAGTACGCAACGGCTGGACTACTACTAGACCTAACAGACTTCGTCAAAGCATGGCCAGACTGGGACAAGTTCCCAGAGCCAATGAAGAAGATAGTTAGCTTCAAGGGTAGAGTGTACGGAGTAATGATCGATACAGACGTCAGAATGATCTGGTACAGAAAGGACATCTTCAAGTTAGCTGGGCTACCAGAGGAGTGGCAGCCAAAGACGTGGGATGACATAATCAAGGCAGCACTAGCACTAAAGAAGGCAGAGGACAAAATAATGAGAACACTGGGTATCAAAGAGTTCTTCCCAATCTACATACCAGCAGGTACGAGATGGGGTGAAGCAACCACAATGCAGGGCTTCTACATGCTACTACTCGGTGCAGATGCACCACCATACAACAGATTGTACGACTACAGAACAGGTAAGTGGATTGGTGCATCACCAGCAATCTACTATGCATTCAAGTTCTACTACGACATCTATGTGAAGCACAAGGTAGCACCAATAGAGTACAACTTCGCAAGAGACGTCTGGGGTACACACAGAAAGGTCTTCGCTAAGGGCAACATCGCAATGGAGCTAGGTGGTTCATGGGAGTGGGAAGAGGGTTGGGGACCAAAGGGTGTAGCACCAATACCAGATAGAGAGAAGAAAGTAGGTTTCGCAAAGATGCCAGGCAGAACAGGTGGTGCTGCAGGAGAGCCAAAGTGGGTAACAATCTCAGGAGGTTGGGCAATAGGTATAAACGCTAAGATAGCTAAGGAGAAGATAAAGTATGCTTGGGAATTCATCAAGATTCTATGTAGCAAGGAGATCCTAGCAAAGTGCTGTGCAGCATACGGTAAGGTATGTCCAAGAATTGACGCAGCTGAAGTACCTGAGTACGCAAAGAATCCATACTTAGTCAAGATCCTAGAGTACGTCAAATTCACAGACTACAGAGACGCACTACCAGGATACAGCAAGGTAAGCTTCTTCGTACAGAAGGTAACTGAGGAAATCATAACAAAGGGTATTACACCAGAAGAAGCAGTTAAGAAGTTCTACAAGCTAATGGTGGATGAGTTCGGTAAGGACAAGGTAGAGGTAGTTAAGCCAGAAGAGTTGGCTAAGCTAGGTGTTAAGCTAGAGTAAGCTCACAATTTTCAATATTTCTCAAAATTTCCTCTCCTTTTCCCATGTTTCCTCACGTGGTAACTCCTTTATCTATCCTCAGCTAAGGTAGTTACATGTGGTGGGGTAAATGGGTTTACCACCTGGACTCACAGGTAGATTACTACTCCTACCAGCGCTAGCGCTAATTGGATTCTTCGTGATATTTCCCGTAGCCTGGGGTATCTACGTTAGCTTTACAGACATGACGTTAGTAGGTCCCAAAGCTGTAAAGTACGGATTTGTTATGTTCAAGAACTACTTAAAACTCCTAGCAGATCCAGATTTCTGGAACTCACTACGTGTTAGCTTCCTGTTTACTGTGTTCTCTGCTCTCATAGGTCAAGCCATTCTAGGATTAGCACTGGCACTTATCCTCAGGATGGAGGGTATCAAGGGTAAAACGGCTGTGGCTCTTGTAGTGTTCATTGCCTGGATCATACCTGAGGTAGTTGCTGGCTTCACATGGGGTTCTTTCGCTATGAAGTGGGGCTACTTCAATGCTATGCTCGATCCCATCTACAAGCTACTGGGTATGAAGTACATTAACTGGCTTTATGAGAAGCCACTAGAGACAATAATCATAGCTAACATCTGGAGAGGTACAGCTTTCTCCATGATTCTCTTCACAGCCGCGCTAGAGAGTATACCAAAGTTTCTCTATGAAGCTGCTGAAGTTGATGGTGCTAGTCCGTGGCAGAAGTTCAGGTACATAACCTTCCCACTTCTATCCTATGCCATACTCATTGACTTCATACTCATCACCATCTGGACATTCATGGTCTTCACAATGATCTACGTAATGACTGGTGGAGGTCCAGGTACAGCTACTGAGCTATGGACGATATTCGTGTATAGAAGGGCCTTTACACCACCTTACACACTAGGCTACGCTGCTGCAGCTGCTAACATCATGTTCATGATAGTTCTAGTACTCATAGTCACGTACCTAGTAATGATTAGGAAAATTAGGTGGTGAGAGATATGGTGTACATGCCTAGAGCCTTTGCTCGATTACTACCAGTGTATGTATTCATGGCTATAGTCTTCATATTCTTCGCAGCACCACTTGTCTGGCTTGTCATAACAGCATTTGATCCAGAGGCATCAGCGGAATTTCACGTACCTAAGGGAGTAACTGTAAGGTGGTTCTCTGAGCTAATTAAGCCTGTAGGTGGTAAGTATGCTAAGGTCTACCCATGGATGTGGATTGTCAATAGCCTCATAATATCTACAGCCGTCGCTACATTAGTCACAGCCCTATCAGTGCTAAGTGCTTTCTCACTGACTAGGTACAGTTTCAGAGGTCAAGGTGCAGTCCTAAATCTCTTCATAATACTGAGACTTATGCCACCAATGGTAATAGCTGTGCCAATTGTTGTGCTCTTCGCTAAGTTAGCATTAGTGAACACGTATCATGGACTAATACTCGTGATGTCGGCACTCATACTACCGTTCACCCTGCTTATAGCTGATGGCTATTTCAGAACAATACCAACGGTGTATGAGGAAGCAGCTATGGTTGATGGATGTTCAAGACTTAAGGCATTCCTCAGAATCACGCTACCACTAGCAACACCTGGTATAGTCACAATCTGGTTATTAGCATTCGTCACTGCCTGGGGTGAGTTCCTAATGCCATTAGTCCTCATAGGCGACCCGTACCTTTACCCAGCATCGATAGGTATCTACTACTGGTTCGGTATGTATGGTAGGATCGAGTACGGTAGAATATGTGCATTCTCCATAGTATACTCAATACCGACAATAGTGGTGTTCCTCATTACTAGGAAGTTCCTACAGAGAGGTATTGCTGGTCTAGTGACGAGGTAAAGTTAATCAGCGCTACTGGTTTCTTCACCTATCAGTAGAGGGACTGTTCATCACAGCTAGTGTCTGAGCATGTACTTAAGAGGGTGTACCTAAGGAATTCTCATTTGAGGTGTTTTTCTTGCCTTCTCTCGTTGTGAGCGATGATGTGTATAGGAGGTTTCTCAGGTTAAAGAGTGAACTCGAACTCATAGCTTCAAGACCTCTTAGTGTAGGTGAGGCTTTGGATCTAGTGTTGAGGCTTGCTGAGTCTGCTCTAGCTTCTGCATCTAAGTTCCGTGAGTTCAGGATTAAGTTAATGAGGTTGAAGTCTAGACTTGATTTAGAGGTTCTACGTATTGTTGTTAGTAGTTTGAGGAGTTGTGAAGAGGAGGTGCTTAGTAAGGTTGAGGAAGTATGTCTTAGATACCGTGCTATGGGTTGAGTACTTGATAGGTAGTGATGTGGGTAAGGTAGTTGCTAAGATTATTGAGGATCCACAGGTAGTGATTATAGTACCCCTCACTCAGCTAGCTGAGCTACACTATGCAGTTTTGAAAACCCTTGGTGAGGATGTTGCTAGTGAATTCACAAGTACAGTACTTAGCGAGACAGTAGTCGATGTCGGTGATCCCCAGACATACTTACTAGCTGCTGAGCTAAAGGCTAGGTACTTCCATAACCTAAGCCTATCAGAGTGCATTCTAGTTGCTACTGCTAGGAAGTTCTCTGCCTCACTAGTACTACGTAGTGAAGTTATTGATCAGGTAAAGGAGATGGGTAGTGAACTAGGTATTGAAGTGCTTGGTGTTGAGGACATTAAGTGATGAGACCTCCTCTCACTGAGAGGTGAGGAGAGGGTAAGGTGCTGATCAGCAGCGCAGTGGGTTCTTCACCTATCTGCCGCTGCTCCCCTCATCACGTGATTTAGTCTAGATCTCAGTTCTCTTGACGAATCCACATGCACCACATAGCAGCCAGTACGTTCCTCTGTACTTGACCAAACTCAGCTTAGCACCACACCTAGGACATTTCCTCTCCTCAACCACAGTAATCACCTCGTGATGTTGCTCTAGAGGAGTTAAGTATATTTCCTCAAACCCACTACGTACTAAGACGGTGATGAGCTGGGTTCAAGACAGATTAGTGAAGAACACGCCCTTCTCTGATCCCGTACCAAGCCCACTCATCAATTATCTTAAACCCAACGCTCCTATACACCCTGATAGCTCTCTCATTACCCTTCTCAACCCATAGAGC
>CAZYGV010000011.1:0-17053 GCA_964647155.1 uncultured Thermoproteales archaeon
CTCTAGAACAACATCATGTTCCTCAAGTACTTTTCTGTAGAATGCCTCATTGACGTGCTTTAGACAAGCCGATACTATGGCTAATCTAGCTCCCTTTAGAGCTGGTGCCTTGACCCAGATCTCCATTAACTTACTCACCACGGTCAAGGTAGGGACCCACCCCCAAGGTACTTTGAGAGGATTAGGTACACACACAATTCACCACACATACTGCATGGACCTGCGGCCTCTTCACCGTGCTGTCTACGTATTTCACTAGCTTTCTCAGGGTCGATACTCAGCTTTATTATGCGTTCCCAATCGAGTTTCGCCCTAGCTATGGCCATCTCTAGATCCCACTTCCTAGCTCTCTCACCTAACTTAACGATATCACCTATGTGAGCACCTATCTTAGCAGCTATCAAGCCCTCTCTAACCTGTTCAGGTGTTGGTAGTGAGAGGTGTTCTGCTGGTGTCACGTAGCATATTAAGTCGGCACCTGCTGCTGCAGCTATCGCAGCCCCAACTGCGGATGCTATGTGGTCGTAACCTGCAGCTATGTCTGTGGGTAGTGGACCAAGGACGTAGTATGGTGCTCCGTGACATAGTGACTTCTGTAGCTTGACATCAGCCTCGATCTTGTCTAGAGGTACGTGACCTGGTCCCTCAACCATTACCTGAACGCCCTTCTCCCAAGCTCTCTTAACTAACTCAGCGACATTCAGTAGCTCAGCTATCTGGAAGTAATCATGAGCATCGACTATAGCGCCGGGTCTCAGTGCATCACCTATGCTTATCACAGCATCGTACTTAGCAAATAGCTCCAGTATGTAGTCCCAGTTCTTGTACAGTGGATTCTCTTCATCGTTATGTAGCATCCAGGCAGCGAGTATAGCACCACCTCTACTCACTATACCAGCAACCCTACCGACCTTCTTCATCTTGAGCACGAGATCTCTCGTTATACCTGCGTGTAGTGTCATGAAGTCAACTCCATCCTTAAGGTGCTTCTCTATGGTATTGAGTATATCATCTTCAGTCATGTGGACTCCGGCACCATGTCTCTTAGCAGCCTCTATGAATGCTTGGTAGATAGGTACTGTACCGAAGGGTACTGGTGCAACTCTCATGAGTGTTCTCCTTATGGTATCTAGATCACCACCTGTACTCAAGTCCATGATTGTGTCAGTACCGTACTTAACGGCTACCTTAGCCTTCTCAACCTCCATATCGAGATTGACAACTAGAGTCGATGTACCGACATTGACGTTGACCTTGGTACTTAGGCCTTCACCAACACCAACAATCTTAACCTCTCCTCTCCTCTCAACATTCCTCGGAACAATAACTACACCACGAGCAACTCTATCTCTAAGCTTCTCAGGACTAATACCCTCAATCTCAGCAACCTTCCTCACAACATCGGGAACTGAACCACTCCTAGCAATCCTCATGACAGTAGTCACGAAGTACCACCGCACGAAAAGTACCGTACTAAACTTTAAACTTTGTAGTTTGTACCAGAGCAACTCCACTCAACCTTATAACCCCTCACACTACTAGTCACCTTGGTGATGAGTACTCCCCAGCATGATAGATGAAGAGAATTCCTTTAGCTGACTCATAGATAGTGGTAGTTACACCTTACTACACTACTTACCTTATGGAAATTCAAAAGTATTCTCGGGTTCTCTTCACTATTGCTTGCTTTTGTTCTGTGTGCTCTTCTTGATTGACTTAAGCATATTGGGAAGGATATCCAGTATATTCCTCCTAACCTGTGGTAGTGTTACGAATTCATTTGATTTGATTATTAGTCTTGTGTGCTGGTTTCTAACTGTGTTGTTCCTGTTGTTTGTATAAGAATGTAGTCAGTATCGGGGTAGTTCTTCATCCCAATGTCTGTCGCTGAGGCGCCTTCATCACTTCAGTACCCTATCCCAGAACCTCTGTATCTCTCTAGCTATTTCTGTGTTAAGTAGTTTATCTGGTGATCCTAGTGCGTACTCGAGCTCACTATCGTACGGTAGTGTAGCCACGTTTTCAATACCCCACTTACGTACTTCTTCCTCAACAGATTCAATCTCATCTACATTTCTCACCATGTTGATTACGAGACCTAGGGTAGGTACGTTTAGCTTCTTCAGTATTTCCCATATCTTTTTCACACCTGCTATCGATAGTCTTGAGGGTGTTGTGACTAGTATTGTCTTGAGTTTGTGCCTGAGTAATCTAGCAACTTCCAGTACCTCATCACTTGTTCCTGGTGGTAGGTCGATTAGTAGTAGATCTAGTTCGCTCCAACGTGTTATAGCTAGGATCTCTACCATTGCATTGACTATGTCTACCCCTCTCATCGGCACCTCTCTATCACCTACGAACATTACTATAGACATGAACTCTACACCATACACCTTTGGTGGTACGAGACCGTACTCTTCTCTAGGTTTAGCATCTTGAGCACCGAGAACTATGTGACATGCTGGGCAATTGAAGTCTAGATCAAGTAAACCAACTCTAAGTCCTCTCTTCGACAGTACTAGTGCACTCAAGGTAGCTACCGTAGTCTTGCCAACACCGCCTTTACCACTTGCTACAGCAACTACATTACCTACATGCTCTACCCTACGTCGAATAATTGCTACTCTAGGATCTAAGTGCTCGACTTCTCTAGGAGTATCGACTTCAAGCAAACTCCTCTACCTCTAACAATCTCGTAGTCAGGAGATCCACATCTAGGACATTGAATAAATGTATGTACTACATCAGGTACGAAGTGAATAGCTTCTCTAGAAGCTTCATCTAACTTTTCACAAACATCACTTAACTTCCAAGTGAAACCACATGAACGACATCTAAACTCAGCTTCAGTAACCTCCACTCTAAACAGTACATCTCCTAAGCCTAAGGACTTTGCTAATTCACTTAGAGCAAACTTCAGTACCTCAAGATCTATACCCTGTAATTCACCAACCTCAATAACTACCTCCTTTATCCTGTGATCGCTATACTTCCTAGTCACATCGAGTAGTGAATACAGTATTGCTTCTGCAAGAGCCCACTCATGAACCACATTACTCTAGCTCTACTTAAAGTAGTTTAAGTTTTTCCACAGGAATTCAACGACTTTACCTCTATTCTTAGTGAGGAAAATGTATAGTTCAAGTACTAAGAGTATGTGCTTACATAGTGCCTTTCTAAATCTGTGATGAGGACAACCGCAGTTAAATTCACCAGTCCTCAGGTTTATGTACACCCTGTACTCACCGGTCTTGCCTTTTACGAAAGCATCTACATGATCCTGTGTCAGCTCAATTATCTTGAATCTACCCTGATTTAGGTACACCATGAAGTCAACTAACTTTCTGTAAACAGCTCTACTCTGTATTGGTAGACCTAACTCAGCGAGTATTTCAGGTACCTCAAGCCTTCTCTTCAGCTGTACATATGCATTTAGCGCATTCAGCACCATGGTCAAATAGCGCCTAAGGAAGAACCACTTAATAAACTCTGCTTCACTTAACTTATCCAGTGATGAGGGTCGTCAGGGCTGAAATGGTGATGTAGCTGTCGCCTCACTGATTATCAGCAAACTTACAGAACTTGAATAGAGAGATGTCTAACACTTAAATAGTTAAGGTAGGGAGTCTTGACTTGTGTGGATTGCAGTCATAGTTGATGATACGATTGACGTAGCTGAGTTAGGTACTGAGTTACGTGATGTATTTACCAAGGCACTGTCAGATGGAGTGAAGGGTGTATTGCTGTATCTAGTTGGTGAGTATTCATTGTCTAGGGTGTTACCAGCTATTAGAGATGTCCTACTGAACAATATAGCTCTTGGAGTTGTGATGTACATGCTTGACCACAATACAGCTCTCAATGTTGTTAAGGAAGCAATTGATAGGTCTGCTCATGACCCTATTAAGGAGTTTATAGTCATTGCATCTTCCTCCAACGCTCTAGTCCATAGAATTGTTGATGTTATTAAGTCTTCATTACCTAATGCTAAGATTGTTGTTAAGGTGAAAACATGAAGCTAGACTTCATAATTACCGTAGACAGGACCCTGATGACTAATCATCATAGCAGGGAATTTCTTGGCTTTATGACTACAAGTCCAGCTGTTGGTCTTCCAGAGTTTCTCTGGATGTGGATCTGTGCACCTAAACCTAAATGTGATAAATTTGGTAGACCTATAGAAGCTCCATATGGTTTGAGAAAGATAGAGGCCGCACTTGTGAGAGCAGGTTTCAGAGCTGCTATTATAGATCCCGATTACCTAGACAAGTACGTGGATGAGTGCCTTGCTGTACTCATTGGTCACCATGACTTCTTCGCTTTCTGTGCACCAAGTAATGTCTGGTGGGCAGTAACTAAGAGGGAACCTGTCAATAGGAAGTACTTCATGAAGTTGATGGAGAGTCCAGCAATGAGGAGGTTGAAGAAGAGGGGTGGTAAGATAGTTGTTGGTGGTCCTGCTGCATGGCAGTGGCTTCATGTCGAGGATCTATGGGAGAAGTGGGGTGTTGACTGTGTTATTGATGGTGAGGCTGAGAAGGTTATTGTTGAGGTGGCTCAGAAGATCATTGAGGGTGAACCTCTACCTAAGTACATCTATGTCTCACCGAGGGATAGTCCATCAATTGATGAGATACCGACTATAGTTGGTGCTAGTGTCAATGGTCTCATTGAGATCATGAGAGGTTGCCCGAGAGGTTGTAAGTTCTGTAGTGTTACTCTACGACCACTTAGGTTCATTCCACTGAGTAAGATAGAGGAGGAGATTAAGGTCAATGTGGGTGCTGGTATTAAACACATTCTGTATCACTCTGAGGACGTTCTCCTCTATGGTGCTGATGGTATTAAACCACGTGAAGAACCTTTAGTGAAGCTACATAAGGTAGCTATCAAGTTCATTAAGGAAGGTAAGGCAGAGTCTATTGGTTGGTCTCATGTAGCTCTCTCAACTATAGTGTATGCTGAACGTGAGGGTAGGTTGGTAAGTAAGATCACTCAACTTATCTACAGTGAAACAGGTCAGGACTACATTGGCGTTCAAACAGGTATAGAGACAGGGTCACCTAGGTTAGCTAAGATAATTATGCCGGGTAAGTCAGCACCATACCCACCAGAGAAGTGGCCTGATATCGTTGAAGAAGCTTTCGCTATAATGGCTGAGAACAAGATAGTACCGGCAGCTACGATAATACTCAATCTACCTGAAGAAACACCTGAAGACTGCATGAGAACCCTTGAGCTAATTGATAGGCTGAGAGATTATCCAAGCCTCATTGTGCCAATGTACTTTGTACCGATGGGTGTGCTAAAGAGTAGGGAGGAACTCCTTAAATTCAGGATAAAACCAGAACATGTTGAAGTTATGTGGAAGTGTTTAGAGCATTCACTTAGATGGGCTCCAAAGCTCACGGATCTCTACCTAAGAGATCCAGCACTTTATCCAGTTAAGCTAGGCATTAAGCTATTTCTGAAGTTTGTTGAGTGGAAGAAGAGAAGTCTCGAGAGAAAGGTAAAGGAGTACATTATGAGAGCAGCTGAAGGTGGTTTTGAACATAAACCGAAGTTGTAGCACTAGATACCGAAGACCTTACCCACTTTACTCGCTATAACCAGCCTGACGTAATTACCTAATTCCTTGAACACCCCATAGAATGCTTTCCACAGTAATTTCATCTCTGCCTTACCATGTCTCTTAAGTAATTTAGCTATGAAGCTGAAACTACCGTAGAATGCTATGTAGGCTTTTGCTAAGGCTTTAGCTAGATCTCTAGCACTAAGGTAGAATGTTTTCATCACTGGATGTAGTGTATCGTAGTGCTCTAAATTCCAATCAACAATTAGGTTGTTTTTCCTCGCAAATTCCCATAGGTAGGTTCCAGGGTATGGTGTGAGTAATGTGAATTGCGCGTAGTCTGGATTTAGTTTCTTGGCGAACTCAATGGTCTTCCCTATGGTGTACCAGTTATCGTATGGTGCTCCTAGTATGAATGATGTTACAGTAATGAACCCTAGACCCCTACATAGCTTCAGTACTTCTGGTACCATCTCAAGACGAATACCTTTACCATACCAATCAACTATTTCCTGACAACCACTTTCAACTCCGAAGTAAATTGTAGCACAACCCGCCTCTCTAAGCTTTGCTAGTGTCTCATGGTCTACAGTGTCAATTCTGCTTGAGCAAGCCCACGTTACCTTGAGCCCCCTCTCAATTATTTCCTCAGCTATCCTCTTAGCTCTTCTCCTATCTAGTGTGAACACATCATCAATTATACCGAATTGTCTTATACCAAATCTCCTATAGAGGTACTCTACTTCATCAACAACATTCTTTGGTGATCTAGCTCTATACCTCTTACCAAACAATCTTGAGGATGAGCAGAATACACAGGAGTAAGGACAGCCCCTACTAGTTAATATTGGTACAGCGACTTCACCTGCAACACCATACTTAGCTAGATCAAGTAGATCCCATGCAGGAAAAGGTAACTTGTCAAGATCCGTAATAGGTTCTCTATCAGGATTAACAAACACTTTCCCTCGAACCCTAAATGTAATACCACGTATCTCCCTGAGTGGTATCTCACCAAAGAAGTAGTGAGTACATAGCTCCTTAAATGTAATCTCTCCCTCACCGCGGACAATGACATCTACCTCTGGTACTTCTTCCATGACCTCTAGATGGGTGAAGGTAACATGAGGACCGCCCATAATAGTTATTATGTTGGGTTTAACTCTCTTAATATACTTGATAAGTGATATTGCCCTAGGATATGAAGGTGTCGTACAGGTAACACCGAGGATTAGAGGATCCTCTCTTGAGATAATTTCGATAACACCATCCATGCTCAATTTCTCCACATTCATGTCTAGTATTCGAACTTTAAGTCCTAGATCTCTAGCTACTGCGGCTAGGTATGCAAGTCCAAGTGGTGGTGCAGAACCTACGTACTTTTGGACAGCGGATGGATATGGGGGATTTACAAGTACAATATCGACCACTATGAGTCCCTACAGATCAGTATCCCATATAACTAATACAGGTTTCTCATCGGAGAAATCATGACCAACTATGCAGAAGAGATATATCGCGGAATTGCTACACTGACTATGGCCCCCACCCGCGATAGCTCCCGCGTCACGGGAGTAGATGAAACGGGTGGGCTTGCCCCCCGCTTCCTACTTAAATGACCTCAATTATGAATTTACCATTCTCGTACACTAGATCACCATCGGCGTATACCTTACCCCTCTTCATATCCGCTATTAAATCGACGTGTATTGCCGATACATTTTTACCACCTGTCTCTGGGTATGCTGATCCAAGAGCTATGTGTACTGTACCACCTATCTTCTCATCAAATAATATGTTCCTGGTGAACTGGGTAATGTCGTAATTCAGTCCAAAAGCTACTTCACCTATTCTCTTAGCTCCTTCATCAACCTGTAGTAGTTTCTCAATAATTTCCTTACCTTTCTCAGCCGTGAACTCAACTACTTGACCTCTATGGAACTTAATACGTAGACCAATTATCTCATATCCACCCCACAGAACTGGGTAAGTAGCTGTGTACGTACCCTCAGCACTATCCTCTATTGGTGCTGAGAACACTTCACCACCTGGCATGTTCTTCTTTCCATCATCATTTATCCACGTCCTACCACTGACCTTCAAAGTTAGATCCACGCCATCACTAACAAATCTCAATTCACTCACCTTCATTAGGAAGTTCTTGATCTTCTCCTGGAACTCAGCTTGCCTTCTCCATTCACCAACTGGATCATCTTTATCTACCTTGCAAGCTCTGAATACGAACTCCTCGTAGTCTGTATACGACATCCCCGCTTCTTGAGCAAGTGCTGGAGTTGGGAATGCTGTTACACACCACCTCAATTTACCTTCAGAACTCCTCTTGAGGAAGATCTCAGTTAACGGTCTACGACCCTTAGCTAGTAGCTGTAGCTTTCTCGGATCAACTGTTATAAATGGCTTGGTATGCTGTGGTGCATCTACTTGTATCATGACATCGACATTCTCGAGAATTAGCTTGGATATCTTAGGTGTGTAGGTGAGTACTTCATCAGGTGCATACCTTAGGAAGACCTCTCGTGTAACTTCATCGGATAGGGATACGATAACTGGGTAACCACCTGAGGTAACGATGTACTTCACTAACTCCCTTATGAGTGGTACCGCCTGTAGACCAGCTGATACGACTACCTCATCTCCCTTCTTGACCTCTGTTGAGTACTTGACAAGTACCTCTGCCAACTTAGATACTCTAGGATCAACCACGAGGAATCACCACTCTACCTCACAAAAATTCACAAATATATAGATCGTCTCAGCTAGCACAGCTAGTTAAGGGCTCAACTACATACGTCAGGGAAATAGCAAAATGGCTATTAACAACTTGGTCTCGCGATGATGTATGAACCAGAGAATTGTCTCACCAGAGGTTTTTGTTGAAGAGGCTCTTGCATACAGGTACGGTGGTAGGGTTAAGCTAGAGGACATAAGGTATAGTGACCTTGCATTACTCACGATACCTACCATCATCAAGGTACTGAGCGAGATTGTGCCCGGCATTAAGCAGGTTAGTGCTTGGTACCGAAGTACACTACCTTACTTGATTGAGGTATCAGGTAAGCGTCTACTCATTGTTGAAACCCTACCCGGTGCTCCTTTAGCATCCGCCGTACTCGAGGAGTTAAAGGTGTGTGGTGTAAGGTATGTCATCTATTGTGGTTATGTCGGTAGTCTATGTGATGATTTGAGGCCTGGTGATGTGGTTGTTGTTGAGGAAGCTATTGTGGATGAGGGAGTTTCGAGAATTTATAGACCAGGTGTAACGAGATCTTTTGCATCGAGGAAGTTGCTTAACATGGTGTGTGAGGTTCTTAACGAGCTCCATGTTGATTACAGGGTAGTTCGTGTGTGGACTACGGATGCTCCTTACATGGAGACAGTTGAGAGGGTTCAGTGGTTTAGGGATGTCTATGGGTGTAGTTGTGTCGATATGGAGACTTCAGCACTGTACACTGTAGGAACTTACCTAGGTCTTGAGGTGTGTGCTGTTCACCTGGTTAGTGATCAAGTTACTGAACGTGGTTGGTACGTATTATTCTTCAAGGAGGAGTTTAAAGAGATGAGAAGGAGATTCTGTGAAATACTCCGTAATCTATGTGTTGAGCTGTTGACTAGGTTTAAGTCCTAGGAATATCCCACTGAACTTTCTGTCCTTTAGTAACTCACTAGGTTTACCCTCAAATACCACTCTACTATTGACTAGTATGTAGACCTTATTAGCAAGCTCTAGTGTAGCTTCACATTTTGCTCTACAAGGACCATACTATTCTGAGTAAATCACGTAGCTTCCTTATGCTACTAAGTACCTCTCTAACTATCTTCGGTGCTGATTGTGGTGCATGTTCATCTAATAGCAGAAACTTCGTATTCCTCAATATAGGCATAGTCAGAGCTAATATCAGGACCAGGGTCTTGGCGATTAGCAATGCTGTATCAGCTACAGCTAGTACATTTCATGCACTATGTTATTGGTACTGTGCGCGCTGTTACTTACGAGAATATCACATGGAGATTCTATTCGTGGCTAATGATAATTCTTAGTGGTATAGCAAGCAATATTGGATGTACTCTAAGGACATTACTCAATATCCCGACTAGGAAGCCAGTTGTATTATTCAAGTATGAAATAGGAGACTAGTCCCTTAATCCTGGTATAATTTGGTACATGCTCTTCGGTACTGTGTTCATACTTATGCTCATGTTTAGACCACAGGATCTAACACCTGAACGGGTTAGGTCACTTGCATCACTAAGCTTCAGCCCAAGCCGATTTCGTCACTGATCTGACCATCAGGTTGCTCATCACCAAAGCTAATTAGTGTAGGTACCGAATATACCCTACTCTCCATTCTTCTTGAGTCTCCTCAAGTACCTTTCCTCTTCTACATCAGTTATGCACCCTCTTTCAAGAGTTGGTACTGTCAGCCCTATTCTCGGTGGACAACCAGGTATGAATAGACCCAACTCCCTATACCTCGCAGTGCAATTACCGAAGAGAATTAACTGCTTACCAGCAACCCTAGGTATTTCACTCTCTTCTACAGGACCAGCAATAATTACGTACTTCCTAAGTAGCTCTAGCTCTCCCTTCCTCTCAAGGATCTTCAAAACATTCATTATAGTACCGACACAACCACTGCATGCTCTAGGCATGTAGATCTCAACGTACTTGAGATACCTCTCTAGATCAACTTCAGGTCTCTTGAAACTTCTCCTAACCCTTTCAATGGGTTCTCCTAAGATCTCAATCCGCTCTAACTTAGGTGCTAATCCCCTCTCAATAGCTACCCTAAGAGGAGGCACATCCTCTACCCTAAACCCCATTACCTGTGTAGCTACAACATCGACAGCTAATGGGTCATCACCAGCCATCACAATACCCATCTCTACGGGATCACCATCAACAGGTCCAAGACCTTCCATAGCGATGACTCCATCTACGACATTGAGCCTCGGCTTGATTGCTAGTACTAAGTCAACAAGAGCTTCGTACAAACCTAACCTATGTACTTCCCTCTTACTCACATCACTTAACACACCCTTGAGATTCTTCATAGCACATGTAATTAAGCAGGTACAGTGGGTCTTCAACTTCGGCACATTAATCAGTACATCAGCCTCAAGTACAGGTTTAGCAACCTCAATTCTCCTCAATACCTTACCACCAGGTATCTCGACAACAACCTGAGGACACTTCTTGAAATCAAGTACCTCAGCACCTTCTTCCTCAGCAACCCTCTTCAACCCAGTAACCTCAAAAGCCTTCTCAGTATCAACACCAACAGGTGACGACTCACCAACAATAACCCTTGATGCACCAGCTCCCCAACACAACCTTATTACAGCACGTACAACCTCAGGACTAGTACACACATGTGGCTCAGAGGTAACTCTCGTTAGGTTCGGTTTAATGAGAACAGTATCTCCCTTCTTGACAAACCTAGTGATACCCCCAATCAACTCAATAGCTCTCTTAACAGCTAAATCTATAGAATCCTCAACACGAGTAATAGATACTCTATAGCTCACAGAAACCCCAAGATAACTCGTGATAGAAGTAATTGAAAAAGTTTGTCACTCATTAACCTAACAAGAGCATGGAGAACATAGATCCTCACCATAATATCCCAATTCTGAGCTAAAGCTTCATTTCTTATAGTTTGCGCACCAGTGAAAGCTATCACCAGTACATCTACACCATAAACTATTCATGATTTCCTGAAGTATTAAGGTTAGAGAGCTATAAGTTAGAGCTACTTTAGGTAGGATTTAGAGCAGCTACTTTGTTAATGATAGAACCTTACGTTGGTAACGAAGCTTGACCTAACTACATCACTTAGGGAAACCGATATATTCGATATTTAATTGTCGATATCGGTGCTTCCACATGAGGAGGCATACGCTGCTTACAATAGCAGCTACTGTGCTGTGTCTAGTGGTAGCTTTGTACTTACTCTACTACATACCTTCACATACTCGGGTTGTGAGATTGAAGGTCTTCTGTGCTGGTTCTTTGAAGGGGATTCTCGATGAATTTAGTGAAATTTTTGAGCAGAAGTACCCAGATATCGAGGTTGAGATTGAGGCTAGTGGTAGTGTTATTGCTGTGAGAAAGGTTACCGAGCTAGGTAAGTTAGCTGATGTAGTTGCTGTTGCTGACTACACACTGATTCCAGAACTAATGATGCCTAAGTACGCTAGTTGGTACGTAGTGTTTGCTACTAATGAGATAGTGCTAGCCTACACCGATAGGAGTAAGTTTGCTAACGAAATCTCAAGCGACAACTGGCTTGAAATACTCTTGAGACCCGGTGTCAGATTCGGATTCTCAAACCCAAATGATGACCCCTGCGGTTACAGGGCTGTTATGGTGCTTGCGTTAGCCTCGAAGTACTACAATGTACCTCAGATACTTGACCTCCTTCAGAAGAAGACAAACCTTAGGATCGAGTACGTGGATGGTACGTACCACATATACGTACCGCCGAACTTCAGAAGCCTAGATCCAGGTAAGATAGTCATCAGGAGCAAGAGCGTTGAGCTAGTTGCATTGCTTCAAGCAGGTGTGTTGGACTACGCATTTGAGTACAAGAGCGTTGCTATTCAGAAGGGACTTAAGTACATTGAGTTGCCTCCTGAACTCAATCTAGGTTTGCCTGAATTGAGAAGTAAGTATGCTAGAGCTGCTGTCCACCTATTTGCTGGCAGTGAGAAGGAGAAGATCATTGTGGGTAGGCCCATAGCTTACGGAATTACTGTACCTCTAAATGCACCTCATAGAGAGCTAGCTCTGAAGTTTGTTAAGTTACTGATCAGTGACGTAGGTAGGGAAGTATTTGAGAAAAATGGTCAACCACCTCTAGTACCACCTCTTGGTTTTGGTGATGTACCTGAGGAATTGAGGAAGTTAGTCGTGGTTAGGGGGTGACTATGTCTCGATTAGCTACCATATTCTACACTATTGGTGGTGTTCTTGTATTCTTTCTACTAGCTCCTCTCCTCATCTTCATAGCTACCTCTGATCTAGGTTATGTACTTAGGTATGGTTTTGATGAGGAAGCTACCTCAGCTATGTACGTAGGTATGTTAGCTGCAACAACTTCTACACTGATTCTCCTTATCTTTGGTATACCTCTAGCATATGCACTTGCCCGGTACAAGTTTCCAGGTAAGAGCTTGGTTGAAGCTGTGATAGATCTACCACTGGCAATACCTCATGGAGTTGTTGGCATCATAGTTCTCCTAGCATATAGCTCTAGAGCTCCCCTTGGCATCTTACTTGCTAGCTTAGGTATTAGGATTGAGGATTCCTTCTGGGGTATTGTGTTTGCTATGGTATTTGTCTCCGTACCTCTTGTTGTTGACACCCTTAGAGAGGGTTTTGAAATGGTTGATCCAGAGATCGAGCATGTAGCTAGAAGTCTAGGTGCATCTGAGTTCACAACCTTTATGAAGATTTCTCTACCTTTAGTCACTAAGCATGTGATTACAGCAGCACTACTATCTTGGGCTCGTGCTATGAGTGAGGTCGGTGCTATACTCATAGTTGCTTACTTCCCAAAGTCAATAAATGTCTTGATCATGGAGAGATTTTGGACTTACGGTCTTGAGGTAGCTAAGGCAACTGCCTTTCCTCTGCTCGTAATTACGTTAACTGTATTTACTCTAGTTAGGATGCTTGGAGGTAGAAAGTAGTTGATTGTTCTTGAGGATGTATGGGTGAATCTCGGAGATTTTCAGTTGAGAGGTATCACGTTGAGTGTGGATAGAGGTGAGTACTTCATTGTTATGGGTCCTTCAGGTGCTGGAAAAACCATTTTACTCAAGACTATTTTAGGCATTTACAGACCATGGAGGGGTAGAGTAGTAATTGATGGTGTTGATGTAACTAACTACCCACCTGAAAGGAGAGGTCTTAGCTATGTACCTCAGAACTACGGCCTCTTTCCACACATGACAGTTGAAGATAACATAGCCTTTGGCCTCAAGATAAGAGGTTACAGTAAGCATGAGATTAAGAGGAGGGTTCGTGAGATAGCTGATGTATTGGGGATCAGTCATCTACTACATAGAAAGCCAAAGACCTTAAGTGGTGGTGAACAGCAGAGAGTTGCTTTGGCTAGAGCACTTGTTGTTGAACCGAAGGCTATACTCCTTGATGAACCGTTGTCAGCACTTGACTACAGAACCCGAAGAGAATTACAGGTATTTCTCCGTAATCTACACACCAGATTGAGATTTACAGCAATACACGTTACTCATGACTTCACAGAAGCTATTATGCTTGGTAGTAGGGTTGCCTTCATGATTAGTGGTGAGGTAGTTCAGTGTAGTTCTGTGAAGGAGCTTGTACTTAGTCCACGTCGTAGAGATTTAGCAGAACTCCTAGGATTAGTAAATGTGCTCGAAGGTAAGGTAATTGCTTGTGAAGGTGATACAGCTCTCATTGATGTAAGTGGTGTAGTAATTAGAGCTAAAACACTATACAATGTAGTTACAGGAACCAGAGTCCTACTAGTGATAAATCCAAGCGATGTAGAAATCCTAGAGAGTAGAGTAACTTCACCAGTTAACGTAGTGAGTTGTCGTGTGGAGGATATTATTTGGCAAGTCAATTACTACGAAGTTACTGTCAAAACAGATAACTTAGTGATGAGAGTGTACATACCTAATCGTCAGTTTGAGAGATTAGGTATTAGACGTGGTTGTACTGTATACGTAAAAGTACCTGAGGACTACATAAGAGTAGTACCAGTATAGCAGCGTAGAGGTATTAGGGTCACAGAATTAGCTTCACACCAATTGCTAGCTACTTCCCCACTACTTCGTGTGAAGAGCAGCACCCATATAACCGCTCTATATGTAGCTTCGTGATTGCTAGATCAATGTAGTCCTCAATTCTCTTCATTAATCGAGCACCCATAGCTTTAAGGAGTCTTCTGCTGTAATTCACAAGATTAAAACATAGATTTTAGACCTAACCTCTACACCCTACATCACATCACCGAAATCCATTCCTAAGACCTTCAAGTATATTCTGTTTCAACTCAGTAGCTAATTTCCTGTAACTCGATTTCCATACCAAGACTAGCACTGTACTTCACGTACTCCATAACGAGACAGTAGAAAACTAAAGTCAAGTGCTAGAACAGTAGCACTATCGGTGAACTTAAGAGGTAATACATCTTAGACCTTACCATACTAGTGCTGCGATACATCATACATCTGATAGGATTGGATTTCATACCTTTGGATTTCATACCTAGTGACAAGCGAATAGCTACCACATTGTTAACATGTACTACGCTTAATTTAAATGTGAAAGGTTTAAGAGATTCGGTGAGTCGATGAGCAGTTGCAAGAGGACGAGAGTGTGATTAGTGAGATCATTGGTAAGGCTGTAGTCGGTTTAGCTTACCTAGGTCTAGTAACTGCTATTGCTCTCAATGCTGATAGACTCAAGACAGCAGCTATAGCAGCACTAACAGTTACAGCACTAGCACTTGTACTTGGCTTCATGAATCCAGTAGAAGCTCTACCATACGTGGACTTAGACGTAATAGGACTCATAATACTAGCTTCAGCTCTCTCCTGGGCTATTGAAGACAGTGGATTAGCAATGTGGATAGTCTCCAAATCACTAAAGCTAACAGGAGGCTCCATACAGTTAGTAGTCATAGTGATTGGTATGGTTAGTCTCCTCCTTAGTCTATGGCTAGAGAACATCACTGTTGTCATAATAATGGCGCCAATAGTCTTTGCAGTCTCAAGAGCACTTGGTGTGAATCCGATACCACTCCTCATAGTTTCAGCACTAGGCTCGAACCTAAGTGGATCAGCACTACTATGTGGTGACCCACAAGCAGCAATCGTGGCATCAGCATACGGGCTTACGTTCACTGACTTCATAGTGTACAACTGGAGACCATCAATGTTCTTCATAGTAATAGCTAGCTCAATAGCTGGTCTCCTACTCATGCCCTACTTCATCAAGGTAGCTGATAGAGCATTCTACACAGGTGTAAGATGTGAAGCTAGACTAAGCATACAGGAACCTAGATTCAGCAACTACATGCTGGCTACACTACTAGCTATGGCAGCTAAGGCTACACTACTCAGCTTAAGACGAGAACTAGGCTTCAACCTAACTACATGCGCAGCACTAGCAGTAATTCCACTACTTCTAGTCTACTGGAGGAGAGTTGCTAGGAATTTAAGGGAGTTCTTCGAGAAGGTTGTTGACATTAAGTTAGTTGGATTCTACATAGCGATGTTCTACCTAGTTGGCTTCCTAGATGGTGTTGGACTTACCAGTGATATAGCTAAAGCCATAGAGTACCTCAGTGGTGGTAGTAGTCTTCTAGTACCTCTAGTCTTCATCGGTATAGGTGCAGTATCATCATCCTTCATCGACAATGTACCACTCGTAGCAGCATTTGTCCCTGTAGTAACGAAGTTAAGCATGATGCTTGGTGTGGATAAGGTGGTACTAGCTTGGGCAATGCTTCTTGGAGTGACCATTGGTGGAGGTGGTTCATTCATAGGATGTATGGCAGCCTACGCAGCCGTTAGAATTGGTGAGAGAGAGACAGGTAGGAGAATTACCTTTGCCTACTATGCTAAGATGGCTATACCCTTCACAATAGTTGCATTACTAGCAGGGACAGCAACATACTACGCAACGTACCTAAGTTACCTAACCTAAGAATTAGGAGGTGATCATAGCTGAATGGAGTATACCTACTACTGGGTACAGCTCTAGGCTTTGTAGTTCACGAACTATTACACCTAATCACAGCATTAGCACTTGGTGTAAAGCCAAGTCTTAAGTTCATTGAGCATGGGTTCGTACGAAGAAAAGTAGTATCCATAACCGTAGTATTCGCAACTAGAGACAGATTAGCTAGAGCACTAATAGCTTTTTCACCTCACACCCTAACACCACTACTAGTGATGTACTACCTAGCTACAGGTAACGTACTACTGCTAACCATGGCAATTGTGAATCTCATAGCATTACCTCAAGACATAGCATTCACTCTTCTGGCTTAGTAAGTCAGCAATTGTACAGCTAAGACTTAAACCCTGTACTACGTACTGTATTACAGTGATTACCTTGTTCGTTGTTATCTCAATTCGTATTCCGAGAGAACTTAAGGAGAGACTTGAGAAACTAAATGTCAATGTTAGTGAGGTTGTTAGGGAATTTCTCAAAAGATATATTGAGGAACTTGAGATGAAAAGACTTGAGGAAACGTTAAGAAATCTTAGAGTGTGTTTAGCAGGTAAAGTAGATCCAGCTACCTTAGCTAAACTCGTACGAGAGGATAGAACTTACAGATGAAGTACCTACTAGATACTTCTGCTCTTATTCCTCTACTACTTGATTTTGGTGAAGAATTTCTCAAGTTAACTACAAGAGTTACGTTCTACGTGATTGAGTTGTCAGTATATGAAGTTGGT
>CAZYGV010000012.1:0-16701 GCA_964647155.1 uncultured Thermoproteales archaeon
ATCTCGTACAAAGACATTAAGTGCCCAAATACAGAGTGGATATGTGAACGAGTCTTTACACTATATACATTCCCGACACTAAGTAATGAAGATGCTGAGCTTATGGCAAAAGCAGTACTGAAGCTGCTCAGATACTACAGGAAGTAGTTCGAAATGGAGATTCGCTTAAATTTTAGATATTGTAGTGTTTAAGTGCGTCCTCTTGACGCGGGAGTTGACCCGTGGGATGATAGAGGATCTCCCGGCCTTCTAAACAACTTAAATTGCTTCTAATGCTTACTTAGTAAGATGCTGAGAGTGGCCAGGAATGAGCTGGTGAGCGATGATTGTATGTCCGGTTTCTGAGACCACGTGTATACAGATCGAGGAGTACATCAATACACCTATGTGCCCTACCAAACCTAAGCCACTTCAATACCTTAACTTCCCTAAATAGTGCCCTAAGCACCTTCGCCAGTACATCTCTCCCACCTAACTGAGCAATTACAGTGATGAATAATTCACTAGAGTACGTTGGTTCTACTATCATACCTGCATCACCAAGCACTATGTGATATAGCTTACTCTTCCTGCAGACCTTACCACCAAAATCCTGAGTAATGAGTCTAATAAGGTCAAGAAATGGCATAACAACCTTCATACTCACGACATATGGTGGTATTCCCTCAATCTCCAGATACCTGTAAAGTAGGGAATTGAGTACTTTCTCACCAATACCTACATCATCACCAGAAGGTGCATAATCTTCGAAGAACAGTTCGTCAATTAGCCTATAGTATACCCTAGGTCTACTAGCTACATAGACATAACACTCAAAAACACCCCTAGTATGTACAGCAACGATATCGATTACGTAAGCACCTTCTCTACACCAAGCAGGAACAATCTCACTACATACCCTAATACCGGATCCAGGAATCTTAATTAGGTACTTGCCCCCACCAAAACCTTCACGAACATCAACAATACAGCTCTCCGAGTAGTGAAGAGCCAATACCTTATCGCCACACTTAACGGGAATGCAACTGTACTCTGGTGTCAGAACTAATTTTTCTATCATGTACTCACCTATGTAGTAGTTGAGGAGATGAGGTAAAAGAGGGTATTGAACACTTTAAGTGAGGTAGCTATAGGTCATAGGATTGTGAGGAATTTCACTCTAGCTTTAACTCTCGTAGTAACCTCTTCAGACGTGGATCATGTGTTACAGCATGGTAGATAGCATCTTCAACAGTGCATACACGAGTACCACACTTACGGCACTTCCAGTGCTTTTGTCCCCCTTCCTCAACCACTTCGTACATGTGTACTAGCTCTCTGGGAAGTTCAGGTAGTGACGTAATCACTACCTCACTGGCCTCAAGATTTTTACTGTACCGTAACCTGTGAGTACATCCTTTATTAGGTTTAGAGGTTCTTGTTCTAAATTCTCAAAACCTATTACCTTAATTTCACCTGGATAGACATGTATGTAATGATCTATGTCAAAACGAATGACAACATCATTTGTACCGAAGACCACCTTGAAGTTCCTCCTTGAATTAATTAACCTCTCTACAATCTTCACTACTAAATCTAGTTGTGCTTTGGAGATTCTTCTCCTACCTCTATGTCTACGAGCTAACTTAAGCTCCTCTTCACCAATACCCTTCCTAATACCGTGAACTGAGTCAATGAGTACTAGCTCACCTTCGTAACCCTTAACCTCGAAGTTCTCACATTGCTCAACCTTCTTAAGCACATCACCAGGCTTTAACCTCTCCATAGCTCCACCAACAACATCTAAAGAAACCTCTAAAAATAAGTTAGTACCGTGAACTAGCATAGAGCATTTATTGAGGTAAACTAGATTACTACCTTAAGGGGCTATGTCTTGTGGTGTGGAGATGAAGGGTATTGAGTACTGTCCATCCTGTAGTAGTAAGATGATTGTAAGGAGTGTACGAAGGTACTACAGTTCAATCTTCCAATCCTATGTTCAGGAGATAGTTTTTGTATGCCCAAACTGTTCTATAAAGATAACTCACTACGACATTTTGTGAGGTGCAAGTCATGAAGTTCATACTTAGTGGAAGAATTGAAGCTAGTTCAGAGCTAGATCAGTTGAGAGAGGTAATTGCTGAAGCTCTGAAGAGAGCTGAAGAGACGGTATTGCGCAAAGGTGTACCGAAGGGTCAGGAGGGTGCTCACGTACTGAGTTGGTCTATTGAGGGTAAGTTCATCAGGATAAGCATTGAAGGTAGTAGGTGGGTTAGAGCACATGTAGCACTCAAGCGATTACAGAAGTTCTTAGCTGAGCAGCTTGCTAGGTATAGGGTAGGTGTGAGGAGAGTTTACTGTGATGAGTACGTAATCGAGTTACCTAGACCATTCAACGAGAAGATTGTAGAGAACCTACACTACTACGATAAGGTTAAACACGTTGAGGTATCTGATGCAGGTATTAAGATAGTACTACAGGACTTAACTGAAACCGAGCTTGAGCGTGGTGATATTGATCGCTTAATTAGATTAGTTACGTCACCACCCAGAACCATTAGAGATGAGTTAGCAGGTAAGGTAGGTAAGGTAATTGCTCAATCACCACCGAAAAAGCATTACCTAGAAGGTAATCCAACTGAATTAGCTGAGAAACTAGGTTGGGCTATAAGATTTCCAGGTAGAGCACAGTGGATATACTTACCACCAATGGCAGCTCTCATAAGGGCAATACGTGACATATTCTACGAGTACGTAGCTAAACCACTTGGCTTCATAGAGGTACTCTTCCCCAAGCTAATACCTATAGAGATCGCCTTCAGAGCTAGGAAGCTACAGGGTGAACCTGGTGGAATGTACTACGTCTGCGTACCTAGGTATAGAGAGAAGGAGAAGTACATACCATTCCAGATAAAGGCAGAGATAACGCAGGAATTACCCATGGATGAACTCAAGAAATTACTCGAGGAACCTAGCTACATACTTGACCCCATTCAATGTCTTCCATTCTACCAACTCTATAGAGGTAGAGTACTGAAGAAGGAGGATCTACCCATCAAAGTTGTTGAATGTGGTGGTCCAACATACAGGTTTGAAGCAGGTGGTGCTAGAGGTTTAGAGAGAGTTGACGAATTCTGGAGGATGGAGCATGTATGGCTTGGATTACCTGAGCAATGTATCGAGATAAGGAATGAGATCATGAAGAAGGTAGTTGAGGTAGTAGATAGGGTACTCGATTTAGAATGGAGGATACAATTTGCTGGAGATACATTCTTCTTAGCTGAAGACCAGAGAATAGATGAGGATATACAGATACCGAGTGATCCCAAGTACGAACTCCAGATCTACCTACCATATAGAGGACCTAGGGATAGTACGGAGAAAGATGTCTGGCTAGCTTGTGCATCGTTTAATTTAGCAGGTAACCATTACACTAAGTACTTCGGAATTAAGTGTGCAACCGGTGAAGTGCTATGGACTGGTTGCTGTGGTATAGGACTCACTAGAATGGCATTGGCATTCATAGCTCAGAAGGGATTTGATCCAAGCAATTGGCCTGAAGAAGTACGGAAAAGAGTTGGTGAGATCAAGAAACTACCTGGTTTATAACTGTTGTCCCCCGCCTACATCACGCAGTTTCATTGCGTGCTTATGCACGCTCACTGCGCTTCCCTGGCGGGGGCATTAAAGATCATACATTTCTTTCTTAAATTTTTATGGTGGTTATCATGTTCGCATTCTCAACTTGGTGCTTTTTCACATTACCTCTCATCTCAGTATTGAAATTCATGCGTAATAGGGGTATTCAGGTAATTGAACTGTGGTGTAGCGAGTGCCACTTAGATCCATTCATGACACCTGTAGGAGCAGTTCAAAGAGTTGTAAAGTTAATAAAAGACCTAGATCTAGAGGTTCGCTCTCTCCACCTTCCAAGTGAGATTAGAGTTCATGATCTTGATGAGGTTGTGAGGTTTTTGGACGAGTTATCTACGCTAGATTCTCTCCAATACGTTGTCCTACATCCACAGAAGAATCTGGAAGTTATGAGGAGACTAAGTGAGCAACTGCATGAAAGAGGTCTTCAAGTGCTTCTGGAGAATTCAGTTGAGCTTAGTGGCCTAAACGAGTTACTCAATGTAGTTAAGCTATGTGGTGTAGATGGTATCTGTTTAGATGTAGGTCATGCACTCATTCACTATGGTGTTGTGTGTATCTCCGAGGTATTGAAGTTCACGAACAGCATCAAGGCCCTGCATCTACATGATAATGATTCAATTCTAGACCTACACCTCATGATTGGTAGTGGTGTCCTTCCTCAGGACACATTACGTAAGCTAATTAGTAAGTTCGATCCAGAGAATGTAGTTACTGAAGTATATTACGGGTACTATGGTGATGATCCAAATATTCTGGTTGACCTAGTGAAGGAGTTTTACAGAAATTCTACTCAATAGGTATTGTGTAATCCTCCTTAATCACTCTTAGAACAACCATTGTTGTTGTATTGAGTATTCCATCTAGCTTCCCTATCTCGTCCAATACCTTAGCTAACTCCTCTCTACTACTTACCCTGACCTTAAGTATAGCGTAGTAATCACCAGTTACATCGTAGATCTCACATATGTTACTCATAGCCTTCAACCTCTCTAGAATACTCTCGTACTTTCTAGGCTCAGCTCTAATCGCTATAATAGCGGTCAAAGTCTTACCTACCTTTTCAGGGTCAATGATTGCTTGAAACTTCTTGATTACTCCATTTCTACATAACTTCCTAACCCTTAGGTGGACCGTTGCTTCACTAACACCTAATCTCTTAGCTATTTCAGAGAATGGAATTCTGCAATTTTCTTGAAGCATCTTCAGTATCTCTTTATCAATATGATTTAGCTCTACCATGATTCCTCACCGAGTACTTAATTAACAACTCGTTACTGGGGTTTTAAAAGTAATGAATCAAGGACTTACATACTCCACATACATATCTTAAGGAATCCTTAATTACCTAAGGTGTATTACTACACTAACCTAGCTCAAGACCTACTATCTATCATACATCTTGGTCATACTATCATGAGGAAGTATTTAAGTGAGGGTCATCGTGTTTTTGGTGACTGCATAGTAATGGTGATGGTATGAAGATAGCTGTTGTACACGATACTCTTAGACCAACCTACACATCAAAGCAATTACTTAGAGCAATCAGGGAGCTTGGTGGTACACCGGTATATATACCACTTAGCTTCCTCTCTGTTGAGGTTTCCTCTGAAGAACCCTTCAAGATCAGAGGTAAGGCACTCACTCTCGATGGCGTACTAGTTAGGTCTATTGGCTTTACACTTGATGTTGATCAATTTGTGTTTAGGACTGCTATCCTTCTCCATATGGAGGAGACGGGTATCTATGTAATGAACCCTATACTACCATTACTGAGGTCTAGGAATAAGTATCTGAGCTTGGTCTCACTTAAGAGAGCAGGTATCTCAGTACCCTTTACATTAGTGACAGAGGATATCTGGTATGCTTATGAAGTAATTAAGAAGTTAGGTGATGTGGTGATAAAGCCGATTCAAGGTTCAAGAGGTTACGGTGCAATGAGGTTTAAAGACGCAGACCTAGCTTACGAAGTTATGAGGACACTAATTAGCTTTAGGAAACCTATCTACATACAGCAATTCATCGAGAAACCAGGTCGTGACATACGTGCTTTCGTTGTTGGTGAAAGAGTTATAGCCTCCATGTACAGAATAGCACCTGAAGGTTCGTGGAAGACAAACATTGCTCAAGGAGGTAAGGGTGTACCCTGTAGGTTAACACCAGATCTAGAGGATCTAGCCATCAAAGCTGTTAAGGCTCTTGGTCTATGGTATGGTGGTGTTGACATTGTGGAAAGTAAAGATGGACCTATGGTACTTGAAGTAAATGGGACACCTGACTGGAGGGGTCTCGAAGCAGTTACTGGTGTTAATCCAGCTAGAGAAATCGTTGAATACCTTATACGTAAGATAAAGGGTGTTGAGTAATGACTAAGTGGTTACTTAGGTGTACCAAGTGCGGTAACGTACGGGTACTGGAAGTAGGCTATGATCTCAAAGCATTTAAGAGAATGTACATATTCTGTCCTAAATGCAGGAGGAATACACATCACGAAATAATCTCAGTTCAAGTTGAGGAATAAGATTGCGCTGAATTGACTCTAGCCAATAACTCCTCACATCGACATTTCAGTCTCTCAAGTATTAGTACGTTGAGCATTAAATCCTCTAACTCGCACCTAAACGACTTAATTACCTCACGAAGCTTACGCAATTCCTTCACATCACTAGTCAGGAATATCTTAGCCTTAGTAGTATCGTACTTTACCGCCCTATCCCTTAACCTTGAACTGTATTCAGAGATCTTCTCATCTATAACCTTCATCAACTCCCTAAGCCTAACTGCAGCGTCCTCAGAATGACCTTCATCGATAATCTTTTCGATCTCACAAATACGTTCAATAAAGTCATCAACTTCAGATACTCTACTTTCACCACCCTTATCAACATAAATTAATTTCCCATCTCTAACCAAGACCTTACTAGCATCAACAATGCACAACCTACCATCAGATAGCTGAATCTCAACAGCCTTAGGCTTACCAGTCTTCGAAGAAATCAAAATCCTACGAATAACACCTAACTTAGCACCATCAACACCATACAACCCCCTATCAATACCTCTTAAAAGCTCTCTCAACCTACTAACATCAACTTGACTAAGCTGAGTACTATCAGTACTTGACTTCCTGAATAAATCCATGAACAACGACACAATTGACACCAAACAAACTCTACAAATTATTGTGAATAAAGGTAATGTTTCAGTCACAATAGACTACACTAGGGAATATCCGTGAGTAAGGAAAAGCAGCTAGAAGAGCTAAGACGAATAGTCCTTGAGTGTAGAAAGTGCAAGCTATGGCAGTATAGAAGAAATGTAGTCTTTGGTGAAGGTTCACCATATACATCAGTAATGTTCATAGGTGAAGCACCAGGTGAGAAAGAAGATCTGAGTGGTAGACCATTTGTTGGATCAGCAGGAAAACTCCTCACACAACTAATAAACTCAATAGGTCTTAGAAGAGAAGATGTCTACATAACGAATGTACTAAAGTGCAGACCTCCAGGGAATAGAGATCCAGAACCAGATGAGATAGAAGCGTGTAGACCATACCTCGAGAAGCAGATCGAGATAATTCAACCAGAGATCATAGTGACCTTAGGTAGATACTCAACGAAGTTCATCCTAGAAGCGGCAGGGCACTCACCACAACCCATCTCCAAAGTAAGGGGTATAGTCATGAGACTAAAGCTCAGATTCCTACCTAGAGAGGTGATAGTACTACCAATGTACCATCCAGCAGCAGCACTATATAATCCCAGAGTGAGAAAGTACTTGGAGGAGGACTTCAGGAAGTTAAAGCAATGTATAGAGCACAAAATAGCACTTAAGGAACCAGTAACACTCGATAAATTCTTCAACACCACATAAACACCACATAGATAGGTAGTATAGATAAGTAATGAGCTAACACTTTTATGCTCAGTACATCTTTACTCAACTCTAGAGGTGTTTACCATTGCCGGTACGATAGAGAGAAGATTATGGTCTGAGAAGTTTATGGAATGGTTCCATAAAGTACTTCGTGAAGCAGAGATTTACGAGATAAGATATCCTGTTAAAGGATGCTACATCTGGATGCCTTACGGGATGAAGATTAGAAACAACATAATATCACTAATCAAGAAGCTCCTTGATGAGACAGGTCATCAGGAAGTACTCTTCCCAACATTCATACCTGAAGAGTTTATCAGAAAAGAGAGTGAGCACATAGCTAAGTTCGAAGACGAGATCTTCTGGGTAGTTAAGGGCGGTAAACGAGAATTAGAGACAAGATTAGCTCTTAGACCGACAAGTGAGACAGCTATAATGCCAATCTTCAAGCTCTGGATCAGAGCACATACAGATCTACCACTCAAGATATACCAAGTAGTCAGCATCTTTAGATGTGAAACAAAGGCAACACACCCAATGATTAGAGTACGAGAGGTAACTACATTCAAAGAAGCACACACAGCACACGCAACATTCGAAGAAGCAGCAAAGCAAGTTGAGGAGGCAATTAGCATATACAGGAAATTTTTTGATGCACTAGCAATACCGTATGTCATTTCAAGAAGACCTGAATGGGATAAGTTCCCAGGTGCGGTCTACACGATAGCATTTGACACAATACTTCCTGATGGTAAAGTGCTTCAGATTGGTACAGCACATAACTTAGGACAAAACTTCTCAAGAGCATTCGAAGTAACGTACCTAAGACCGGATGGTAAGCATGAGTACGTATATACTACAAGCTACGGTATCTCCGAGAGGGTTGTTGCAGCTGTCATAGCGATCCACGGTGATGATCGAGGACTAGTACTACCACCAACAGTAGCCCCCATACAGGTAGTCATCGTACCAATATACTACAAAGGTCAGGAAGAGTACGTGATATCTCACTGCCGTAAGGTAGCTGAATACCTAAGATCAAGAGGATTTACAGTAGCATTAGACGATAGAACAGACAAAACTCCTGGATGGAAGTTCTACTATTGGGAGATAAGAGGAATACCTCTTAGACTTGAAATTGGTCCACGCGACATAGAGAATAGAGTAGTTACAGTAGTTAGAAGAGATACCTTAGAGAGGAGGACTATTGCTCAAGATATGCTAGATGTGGAGCTGCGTAAGTTACTAAATGAAGTATATGAGAGCCTAAAGCAAAGAGCTTGGTCTTGGTTTAACGAGCACTATCACACAGCAAGTAACATGGAGGAAGCTAGCGAGAAGGTGAAGCTAGGTGGAATAGTAGAAGTTCCATGGTGTGGAAGTGAGGAATGTGGATTAGCCATTGAAGATACACTAAATGTAAGAGTGCTAGGTGAGCCAATTGACGAGTACAGGAAGCTATGTGGAAAGCTCAAATGCATTAACTGTGGTAAGGAGAGCAATAGAGTATTACGAATAGCAAAAACCTACTGATGCTCTATAGAGGTAAGAGTTAAATACTTTTTAAAATTGTTCAAGAACGGTGATTACATGCCAAAGAAGAGGAAGAATAGAGGAAGACATAAGGGAGATAAGGGCAAGGAAGGTTACGTACAATGTGACAATTGCGGACGATTAGTACCAAGGTCAAAGATAGTTAGAGTTACCAGACCATACGTACCGGTTGACCCACAGCTAGCTAAGGAGTTAGAGGCAAAGGGAGCAATAATCCCAAAGTACTACGTAACGAGGAACTACTGCATTAACTGTGCAATATTCTATGGAATAATCAAGGTTAGACCAGAAGAGGAGAGAAAGAAAAAGCAACCACTCGGCGCTAAGCCAACGAGCAAGTAGTTAATTACTGGAAATACTTTAACAATATTCACTTAGATTTTGAGTACTTGATCATCAGTACTTGTGTCTTCACTTAATCTAGATTCCTTGAAAGGTCTTAGGATATTTATTGTTAAATCATCAACCGCAAGAACAGTAGGAGACTTTGGTCTGAAGTGTCTTGCAGGTGAGAGTGGTCGTTTAGACGTCATCTGCTCATGTATTATAGCTGCCTTCAAGCTTAATAATGGTATTAGGAGAAATGTTCTTTTCTACGCTGTTCTAGAAGGTCCTCCAAGACCACCAATAACGTTTGAAATCAGAGGTTGGGAACTACGCGACGTACCTACTAGCGAGGTTGAGGTAGCTAAGGTAATCAGAGATCTACTCAATGTAGATGCTGTATACGACCCTAGGTATCCGGGTTACTACAAGTACCGTATGTCATTTAGAGACCTAGTACTTACTCTCAAGAGCAGGGGTGTAATACCAGTGTACTTACACGAAGAGGGAATTGACATAGCAAGAGTAACCTTACCAGAGAGAGCTGCTTTCATAATTGGAGATCACATAGGTTTACCTGCAGAAGACGAGGAATTCCTAGATAAACTAGGTGTCCAGAAAATTAGTTTAGGTCCAAAAATTTACCTTAGTTGGTTTTGTGTAGCTTTAATTAATATGTATCTCGATGGTCTATGGGTTGTGTAGACTATGACAATTGCCAAGTTTAGGAAGTACTTCGTGAACATGTTAAGTATCTTCTCAATTCCATTTCTCAGGTTAAGTCCAAATACCATAACAATACTTTCACTTCCAGCATCGGTCATGTACCTGTACTTCATGTTACAACACCAGTACGTATTGGCTATAGGTTTCTTAGCTTTATCAGCTCTACTGGATGCCATAGATGGTGTAGTTGCTAGAGCTAGGAACCTAGTTAGTAAAAAAGGGGCATTTCTCGATTCAACAATTGATAGAGTAAATGATTTTCTGTACCTACTGGGTCTTTACCCCCTACTTGTTACTGGTATTGATTATGTATTACTACTCCTTGCTCTGGTATTCACATACTTAATAAGTTATGTAAGGGCTAGAGCTGAGAGCTTAGGGTTAAGAGTAGAGGGTGTAGGCTTCTTTGAGAGAGCTGAAAGGGTACTTGCTCTAATGTTGATTCTTATCATGTTCTCAGTACTTGGAGATCATCTAATTATCGTACTAGGTCTAGCTGTGTACGTACTTTGTGCTCTCGTAACAACACTACATAGAATAATTTGGGTACTCATGAAACTCAGGGATTAGGAAATTAACTGGATACTCTTCTAACCCTCATCTTCTCCTCAAGAATTCTCTTCATCTTAACAGCATCCTCATCCAGTACTGGAGATTCACTTATTATTACTGCATCTAGACCGAGCTCGACGAGTAGCTCTGCAAGTGGCTCAAATGGCGGTCCATAATCCTTCTCATCAAGTGTCCTATGTTCTCTCTCACCACCTTTACCAAAGTCGACATGTGTGAAGTGTATGTGAAGAGGTTTAATAGCTACATCACCTAACTCCTTCTCAACTTTATCAATTATCTTCAGGTAATCATCCTTAGTCCTGATTACTCCCTGATATCGTGCATGTATGTGAGCAAAATCTATGACAGGTTTACACATATCAACACTTCTGCAAATCTCAATCACTTCATCTAATGAACCAATTTGCGAGGTCTTACCTGTAGTCTCAGGTCCAAGTAGTACATTTCTAATATCCTCTTGTCTAATAAGCTCAACAGCTCTCTTTAGAGAATCAATACACACCCTAACTGCTTCAGCAGTGCTTCTCTTACCATAGTAACCTGGGTGAAAGACCACTAGATAAGCATCCATCCACGAAGCTGCTCTAGCTGCGGTAACCAGTCTATTTATTGAAGCTTCAATAGTCTCCACCTTTTCTGAAGCTAAGTTAATTGCGTAGGGTGCATGTAGTGAGAGCAAAACGTCGTACTGTCTAGCTGCTTGACCTAGAGCTCTAGCATCACTCTCACTTATCCTAACACCTCTAACTGCTTGATACTCAAATGCATCAAGTCCTTTAGCTCTTAAATAGGCAGGAACACCAATAGTTGATCCACGATAATTCACTGGTCTACCAGCAGGACCAAATCTAACTCTCGTCCTTGATCACCTCTCATCAACTAATCATAAATTCATAGCCACAGAATGGACACTTGACATAGTTACAGCCAATCGTAGCATATGAGCATCCACTGCATGCCGTAACTCTAGCATATGTTATGTCGAATCTACGGCCACAGTGAGGACAAGTAACGAGCTTTGTACCACCACGTAATTTCATCTGCAATCACCAGAGAAATAGCAACAAAACTTATTAAAAGAATTGCTCTACCCAAACTCAGTGATGTGCTATGGGAACAGATCGTGATTTCGAGTTAATTCTGATGAAGAAGATGTTGAAGTACCAGAGGATGGCTATAGCAGAACAACTGGAGAAGATAAAGTCATCTACGAGAAGGGATCCTGAAGAGGTAGTTCGTGAGTATTTAACTGAGAGAGCGAGGGAAGTACTTGAGTATGCTAAAGTGCAGTATCCAGAGATAACTCGTGAAGTAATTAAGAAGTTAGCTGAACTCATTGAGAAGGGTACCATACACGAACAACTTGATGCTGTTACATTACTAAATATCTTCAGATCAATTGGTGTAGAAGTTAAGCTACCTACGAGGATAGTGATAAGAGAAGGTGGTAGGACGATTAGTATTAGTGAGAAGTTGAGGGAGGAGTAGGTGAGTAGTGAAGTAGTTGTGATAGTTATTGAGAATGGTGAAGTTAAGAAGATTGAGAAGAAGAGTGGTGAACTCGAGATTGTAGTCAAGGACATAGCTAGGAAAGAGCTTGAGGAATGGGATGTTACCTCTTCAGACTTCGTAGTGTTGAGAGATAGCTACTCATTAACTCTTCCCCTTCCTCTAACTAAGGAACAGTACGAGAAGTTACACAAGTACGGTATTAGGCGGAGAGGAAACGTAGCCGAGGTAGATCTACCGATTTTTGAGATCTCACGTGAGATAAGTTTTGAAGGAGAGGAAGGACCTAGTGCAGGTAGGGTGATAGTTGTTGCACCTTACGTAAATGATGATGTTACGAGGGATATAGCTAACCAGGTAACTGAAGCACTTAAAGGAGTTGGAGTTGAGGAGAGTAGTCAGGATGTTGAAGAGTAGCTAAATAGTGTCGTTACTCCCCTGAGTACTTCATCAACTTTCATACCTAAAGCTTCCAGTAACTGACCGAATGTAGTTTCAATATGTGATACATACTTCTCCTTATCTATCTCATCTATCCTAGCTAATTGAACAGGTTTAACACCATCCTTACCTCGAACCTTAACATAGTGAATTATGTCTCCAGGAGCTACCTCAATACCGAATAATTTCAGCTGCTTAGCAGCCTTTACATGGGGTGGTGTTGTTCTCTTATAGTCACTAAGTGGCTTGGATAGCATGACCTTAAATGCTAGTTGATCGAGTGGTATCTCACCTTTCTCCAGCTTTCTCTTACAGCTCCTAATGGACTCTATGATCTCGGTCTTCGCCTTGCTTAGATCACTAATGTCATTTACTGAAGATAATATGTTAAGTGCTTCTGCGAAGGCATTCTTTAGAAATTCTGGTGTGTTCCTCTTCTTTCCAACCATACCCTTGATATCTACCTTACCGTCTCTGTAGATACCAAGGTAATTCTTCTTCTTTCCACTAAATGCTACGTACCTATACTCCTTATCTACATCGAGGTCAACACCCAGAGCTTCCTCAACCCACTCAAATAACTGCTTAAGTTTCTCTGGATCTGGATTCCATATGAAGAGGCTATCTGTATCACCATAGATTACCGTTAGACCTAGTTCCTGTGCTTTGGCTATTGTCTTACTGATAGCAACTCTACCCAGTGCAGTTGTCGCTTCAGCAACTGGTGGACAGTAGAGTGGAAATGTCTCTGCACCGAAGACACCGTAGCTAGCATTGATGAATACCTTCATTGCATTCTGAACAACATCATACTGCATCTTCATTACAGGATCCTTCTCTGTCTTAGCTAACTTCTTATATACTTCAACTCTTAGATCCCTAAGTAAGCCTATGAGGAGTGATGAAATACCTCTTCTCTTCCTACATACCCAATGTGGTAATCCAGGTAGCGTGTTACTCCTACACTCTTCATGTGGACACCTAACAGTCTCATAGGATAGATTCCACTTCTTGATTAATGATGGGTATAGTGATGCGAAGTCAGATACCACAACATTGAAGAATATACCTGGTGGTGGTTCTATGACTATAGCACCCATGTACTTTTTACCTTTAATTATTGCCTTTGTTGTGATTACAGACTTCATTGAGAGTATGTCCTCCTTCTCTGGTATGAGGTAGTTTCTCTTTCTATGCTCGAAGTACAGCATATTCTTAATCCATGCAGATACAGCAGATCTTGTTAAGTCCTCCATCGGTAGCTTGGATATCCTCATCAGTAGCACTATCAACTTCATCACAAGATCATTGTTGAAAGTCGTTAACTGTAGAGTTAACCAAGCGTCTCTGAAGCAGTAGTTTGCAAGTTCCATATACGTTAGCTCGGTAATGTGCTTCTCGAGAGTTATCTTACCAACATTCAGTAGTGCTTGCGCTATTGCATCTAATGTCTTAACTTCCTGATACCTACCTCCGAAAGCATATGCTTGAATTGCTCTATTTGAGAAGAACTTGTACAGATCAACATGTATACCAATTGCTAAGTCCATGTAGTTTCTCCTAGGTATGATTGGTATCTCTTCTTTTGTGAAACCTAGCCTAAGTGCTCTATTGTATAGGTACTGTAGATCAAATGCATCACCATTGAAAGTCAGTACCACGGGATACTCAAGCAATACCCTGAATACTTCCCTAAGCAGTTCTCTCTCTGATTTGTAGAACTCAATCTTTACATCTTCAGGTAGTTCAGGTGGTCTCTCACCTATTTCAACACTAGGTCTCTCAAGCAGTAGCACTCTTTTCACACCATCATTAGAAGCCATGGCTACTGCAATTACCTCGTAGTGTGCATCCTTTGGATTTGGTAGTTTATTTGGTGCTGGTGAGAATACCTCGATATCAATAGCTACTCTACGGATGTTCGGTACAGGGGCTTGAAATAGTTCAAGCCATTCATCAACTAGTTTCTGGTACTCTGGATCACCTTCATACAGTTTATACACCTTCTCCTTTACATCAGATGGCACCTCGATAGGTACCTTGACCAGATTACCGTTCTCAATCCTGTAGAACATACCTGGAATCAGTTGTCTATCGTAGATATAGCATAAGTGGTACTTGATCTTAGATTCCCAGGTCTTGGGTAACATTTCCCTAATAGATTCTCTGGCGCCACCTATCGATAGAGGGTCCTTAGCAACAACCTTAGTGACAATGACTTCTCGATCATGAAGTGGGTCATACTTCTTAACTACTTCGATGTGGTCAAATCCCTTGTGCATTATAACGTTTCTATACTTCTTAACAAGTTCTTCTGGTGGTACATTAGTTAGGAGATACGGTTTATGACCTGTGTTATCATACCAGAAATATATCTTCCCACTTGAGGGATCATAGAGTTTACACAATGCCCTACCTGCTTTACCATCGTAGGCTACCGATAGTAAGATACAAGGTGGAGTACTTGTAGGTACCTCAGCTCTAATATGGACTTCAGCTACCTCCTCTTCCTCTTCCCTAAGCTCTTCCTCTACCTCCTCTTCTTCCTCGAATTCATCTCTTTCTCGGAACCTATACTCCTCAAGGTCTCTAGGAGACATACTTCACAGAATACTGATCTTACTTGAGTAATAAGGGTAGTGTGAATATACACAGTCTATCTACCGTCTATCCACCATAGAGTTAGCTACAGTACCAAACCTAGAGTATCAACAAGAGGTTCTACGTGATCTCTCCACACGATTACAGTATCCTCGAACTGTGCAACTATACCACCAGAAACTTCAACCAGCACTGGATACTGAATTACTAATTTTCTCAATCGAAGCTCATTCATAAAGTGCTCAACTACCTCTCTACCAAATTTCTTAACCAACCACCTAGGTGTGAAAGGTAGAGCATTGTATTCACTACTTACAAAATTAAGTATTTCAAGCAGCTCCTTATACTTCACCTTCTTCATCTTCTTACGTTCGATAATTAATGAGAATATGTGAACTTCATCACAATCTCTAACCCTACCAATACCGCTTGTTGAGAATGGTTCAATAGCGTAGACCTCACCTTCGTTTACCTTCTCACTAGATGGTATGTAGACATTAGGTACTGACTTTCCTGCATGTAGTCTGTACCTAGCTATTAAGTGACCTGTGAGATTTTCAACCGGTCTATATCCGTGATCACGAATTACCTTACTAATGATCCTACCCACATCACCAAGTCTAACACCTGCCCTAAACATCTTAATAGCTTCATCCAATGCCTTCGCACAAGCCATTATGAGTGATGCTGCTTTAGGGTTAAAGCTCAGTGTTATAGCGGCATCTACTATATAGCCATTGATGTGAACACCAACATCCACCTTAACAATTGATGAAGGTGGTACTACGCGATCATCATCAGGAGGTGATGTGTAGTGTGCTGCTACCTCATTTACCGATATATTGATTGGGAATGCTGGTTTACCACCTTCGTGAATTATGTACTGCTCTAATCTCTCACAAATCTCGATAAGCGGTTTCTCTGGCTCAACTATATCAAGAGCAAGCTTAAGAACCTTACGAGCTATCTCACCTGCTCTCCTATAACATCGAACTTCTTCATCGCCTAACATTGAACAACACCTTGACACGTAATTAAGTGAAGAAAAGTATATTTACGCTTTGACCTAACAACTATTAAGTCCGCGTGTTGCATGTCCTAGGTGACATATAATGGGTGGAGTATCTATTACCGCTAAATACCTCGTTCATGCAATATTTGAGGTAGATGGAATAGTTGATAAGCCAGATGTCATTGGTGCTATCTTCGGTCAGACAGAAGGTCTTCTAGGGGATGAACTTGACCTACGTGAGTTACAGATGACTGGTAGAATAGGTAGGATAGAGGTTGAGCTTGAGGTAAGAGGAAATAAAACCTATGGAAGGATCCTCATACCTTCAAATCTGGATAGAGTTGAGACTTCACTAATAGCTGCAGCACTTGAAGCAGTCGATAAGGTAGGTCCGTATTCAGCTAAGATAAAGGTTGTTAGAATTGAAGACCTTAGAAGTGAGAAGAGGAAGA
>CAZYGV010000013.1:0-9662 GCA_964647155.1 uncultured Thermoproteales archaeon
GTGCTAGAAGGTGTACCCTGCTACTTGAGGTAATGAGTAGGATTAAGGAGTACTTGAGCGAGTACATCGAGGAAGAGGACTTTCTCTGGGGTATATTACCTAGTAGTGAAGCCACGTATATGAGTGATATAGGTAAGCTACGTTCAGGTATTAAGTCCACAATTGTAGATCACATAGGTCCTAGAGGTGAGGTTGAGGAATTGATCATCAGTGAAGGTACTGTGCTAGATTCTGGAGTTGAGTTAGCTAAGGTAGTTTCAGGTGTTGTCTACAGGGTTCTATGCTATAGACATAAATCACAGATCTTCATTAGAGTACTTGTCAAGAATTACGGTGGTAAGCTAGTTATTGCTCTGTATGGTGATCTTCAGGAGGAAACACCATGGTTGACAAGGAAGGTATCTTTCGAGTACATAAGACGAGAGTAACCTATGTATGTAGATTGTGTGGTAGAGAATTCACGTTAGTCAGTGCTAAATTCGGTAAACGAGGTACTACATTTAAGTTAGTGAATTTTAGGTGTCCTTACTGTGGTGCTGAGGTCCCTCTAGATGACTTGATCAGGTATGTTGATGAGCTGTGATGAACTCCCTACTAGCAGATAGGTGAAGAGAAGTCCCATTACTGATAGTTTGTTTATGTTGAGATTACCTGTGAAATAAGGGTAAGTACATAATTTACACTGTAGGGATGAAGTTAAGTACTGTGAATCTCTCCTTGGTGGTGGTGGATGAGTAGGTTAGTTATTAGGTACGGTAGGTGGATCTTGCTTCGTAGGGTGGAGGTTAAGGGTTGTGGATTGAGGATTAGTAGGTGGATACTTGTGGGCAGGTGTGGTCGTGTACATGGTTGTGTACGTTAGGTTGAGGGTGAGGTCCAAGGTCGGTAAGGTTATGGAGCTTGTAGTGTTGGTTAATGGTGGTTCTCATAGTCCTAGACCAGTTCTTGTTGTTGATGAGAGTACTGCTAGGGAGTTAGGGTATGTTGGTGGTGATGCTTGGGAAGCAGCGGTAGCGGATGCTAGACGTATTGTGTACGTTGTTGAGAATGCTCTTACACTAGAGCTACTTGGAGATGGTGATGAGGTACTCTCGAGGGTTGATGCTGATTTAGTGATTCACCCAGGACTTGAGGAACCACTAATTACAGATGCTACAATTGATGCTCTTGGTATTAGAGTTGAGAGCTTCTTTAAGGGTTTGTGGAGACATATAAGTGATCCTCCAGGAAAGGTTAGGATGAGTGCTAAGGTCGGTGAGTGAGTTAGCGATATCGTTAAGAGTTATAGGTGAGTTACCGACTTTAGCCTGTAGGTGATGAACTCACGACGGATTGAGGTAAACCTGATGATAGTACGGTCGGTAGGCTGATCAATTTAGGGAGGTAGCTACATGCCGATACAGTACGTACCTGTACAGGTTGGTGTTGTGGGGAAGCCAAATGTAGGGAAGACGACATTCTTTGCAGCAGCAACCTTAATCGATGCGAAGATAGCACCATACCCATTTACGACAATTGAGCCAAATAGGGGTATTGGATATGTAAGGATTAAGTGTGTTTGTCGTGAGTTCGGTGTCAAGGATAATCCAAGGAACTCCATCTGTATTAATGGTTGGAGATTCATACCCATTGAGTTAATCGATGTTGCCGGTCTTGTACCAGGTGCATGGGAGGGTAGAGGGTTAGGTAATAGGTTTCTTGATGAGCTTAGGAGAGCACCTGTCCTCATTCATGTAGTTGATGCTGCAGGAGCAACAGATGAGGAAGGTAGACCAACAAAACCAGGTACTAGAGATCCATGTGAAGACATTAAGTTTCTAGAGAAGGAAGTTGACATGTGGATTTTCCAGAATTTGAAGCGTGAATGGGATAGAGTTATTAGATTGGTTGAGATGGCTGGTAAGGACATACTCGATGTAGTCTATGAGAGGTTTAGTGGTTATGGTGTTTCAAGAGGTGTTATCGAGTGTGTCTTAAATGAGCTTGATCTAGCTAGGAAGAAACCATCTAGGTGGAGTGACGACGATTTACTGAACTTCGTTCATGAGGTGAGAGTAAGGGCAAAGCCAATAGTTATAGCAGCTAACAAAGCAGACATACCTGAAGCCGAGGACAATATCAAGAGAATGGTACGTGAATTCCCTCACCTCAAGATAGTACCTACATCAGCAGTAGCCGAGTTAGCTTTAAGGAAAGCTGCAAAGAGTGGACTGATAAAGTACCTCCCTGGTGATTCGGACTTCGAGGTAATTGATGAGAAGAGGTTAACATCACAACAAGTGAAAGCACTTGAGTATATTAGGGAGAGGGTATTGAGGAAGTGGGGTAGTACTGGTGTTCAGCAGGTAATAAATGAAGCTATCTTCGGTGCGCTAGGTATGATAGCTGTTTTCCCAGTTGAGGACGAGAACAAGCTATGTGATAAGGACGGTAATGTTCTTCCTGATGTCCTCCTAGTACCTAGGGGAACGACAGCTAGAGAACTAGCGTATAGAATACATACAGAACTCGGTGAGAACTTCATATGTGCTATTGACGTTAGAACCAAGCAGAGACTCGGAGCAGATACACATCTAGAGAATAGAGCAGTTGTAAAGATAGTAGCTCGAAGATGAAGTGATGAAGTTAGGTTATTGAGTTCCTCTAATTAGCTTCAGGAACCTCTCTGCATCATCGGCCATGTACACATTGTTGAAGAGTACGTAGATTGTATCCTTACCGAGTACTTTGCTGTAGTACTCTACCTTGCTTTTTAACCTAGCTAGATCCTCATCTGTATACCTGTACCTATAATTTACTTCACCAGGTCCTATCCCATGAAGTCTAAGGTAAGTGACCTTGTGTTTTGAAACTGGATCACGTCTAAATGGATCAACTACGTGAACTACACCGTAGCTATCACATATCTCCTTAACTTTTTCCAAGTACTGATTCCATGTTCCCCTGGGCTCCCAACCAACTACAGGACCTGTAGCTGGCACAACAGATGCAAAGAACTCCTTAACCCACTTTACAGCCTCTTCACTGTAGCCAAAGCTCGGTGGTGTCTGAAGTACTATGAACTTAGCACCCAACTCACGAGCGAACTCAAGAACCCTCTCCCAAGCCTCAAAATTCTCTCGAGTCGGTCTCAATAATCCATAGTTCTTTGCCTTATCGCTAGGTATCTTCACCCTCAACTTCCTCCAGGTTGGTGATGTGTATGGATGAGTTATCACCTGCCATGCCTTCATGCAGTAGTGGAAGTCATCTGGTGCCTCTTCTCTTAACCTCTTTGCTGCATCTAGTGTTGGTAAGTTGTAGAACGTATCTTGTAGCTCTATAACATTGAACTTAGCGAAGTAAGCTTTCCTACCACCTCTTACGGACCAACCACAGGTACCTACCCTAATCTCCGCCATAGCTATACCTGTGGATACTTAGCTCTCGTCCTCAAGATTTCAACCCACGGATTATCTCTTACGAAGTCAGGTATCTCAACTTCTTTCACAGGAATCTGAGCTACAGCTGGTGCTGAAGGTGATATCATAGCTGGTGTTCTCAAGCCAGAGATTGTACTCAGGGTAGAGCTAAGACTCTGTATTGTAGAGTGAAGTGCTGTGATCTCACTGCATAATCTATCTACACTTCTCCTCAATTCATTAATTGCATCAATGAGAGTTCTCTCGTAATCTCTAAGTAGTGATGACAATAGGTTAGTTAGTGATGTTGTGTAAACACGTATCATACCCTCCACGACCTCCCTTACAGTAGTCAATACCTGATCTCGAGTGGCTATTTGTGGTATTTGTATCTGTAGCGGAGTTTGTACTGTAGTTTGTATCTGTTGTTGCTGTGGAACTACCTGCTGTGTACCTAGGTCAATACTTATACCCATGCTAACTAGTTTTCTGTATTTGGATAGAGCTTTGTAAACTGTCTTAACAGAGCAACCCAACTTCTCGGCAATTTCCTTAGGTTTAAGACCTTGTTGATGTAGCCTCACAATAGCTTTCTCTGTTTCCGTTAATCTAGGAGCACTCCCGCTACTCACACTGAAGCCCCCATGGTGTGTTAATGCCGTGAATAACTTAGCTGTGGTAGTTAAAAAGACTTGTGAAGAACTTCAATTGGTAATGCAAGTGAAGAATTTTGAGTTTAGAATGGAGGTACAAAGTCTTCTGGCTTTGGTAGCTCCTTCTTGAGGCCTTTCCTCTCCCTTATCTTCATTATTAGGTCAACCAACATGTTCTCTGGTACAGGTGCCCATCTCGAGAACTGTGTTGACCAAAATGCCTTACCTGCTGTCGCACTTCTCATCTCGTCTGCTAGTGTGTATGTTTCGACAACTGGTATCTCACCTCTAACAAACATTAGGTAGCCGCTCTGCTCGACGCTGAAGATCTTTCCTCTGTGTCTTGTGATTACGTTCAGTACTCCACCTAGCTGTTCTGGTGGTACCTTAACCTCGATCTTGAGGATCGGCTCTAGTAGTGTTGGTCTTGCCGTTAACATACTTGCGAAAATAGCGTTCTTAGTTGCTGGCATTATCTGTGCTGGACCTCTGTGTGCTGGATCTTCATGGATTATAGCGTCGTGTAGTATTACCTTAACTCCTCTAACTGGTTCCTGACATAGTGGTCCTGCTGACATAGCCCACCTAAAGCCCTGTATGATCGTGTCCTTGACTTCTCTTAAGTGCTGTACACCAACGGTTTTGTTAACTATGATGTTACAATTCAAGTCATCTACAGCCCAGACATTTCTAGCCTCATCAGCATCCCAACCAGCTACCTCTCTCAGTATCTTAGCTCTCTCGTGTGTATCCTGATCATCATATACCTTACCTTCCTGGATAAGCTTAATAGTTGTCTCATCTAGTGGCTCAACACTAATGTATAGCTTATTGTGCTTGTTAGGTGACTTACCTTCAAATACCTTACCTACATCCCTAATGGTCTCTCTGTACCTTACCTGTGGTGGTGATGTGACGAACTCTAGCTTTGTTCTCTCCTTGAGAAGCCATAGAGCAATTTCTAGGTGTAGGAATCCAACACCACTTAGCAGGTATTCACCGGTCTCTGGGTTTATCCTAACCTGTAGTGTTGGATCTTCAATAGCTAATTCCTTGAGTGCTTCAACGAGCTTAGGTAGGTCTGAGCTATGCTTTGGCTCAATAGCTATTGTGACTACAGCATCAGTTACATACCTCAGCCTCTCGAATGGTGCTGCTTGATCTCTGAACTTAGCGTCAACGATCGTCTCACCAGCTCTTGCCTCATCGACGCCTAAGAGCGCAACTATGTTACCTGCAGGCATGTAGTCAACAACCTGTCTCGTTGGACCCATGTAGAGCGATACCTGTAGTACCCTTCTTGTGGTCTTTGCAGATACTAGGTAAACCTCATCACCTGGCCTGACAGTACCTGAGAATATTCTACCTGTAGCAACTAAGCCAGCATGAGGATCTACCGTGACCTTGCTAACACAGATCACTGTCGGTCCATTAGCGTCACACTCGAGAAGTGCTTTACCAATCTCACTATCTAGCTTACCCTTCCATAACTTCGGTATTCTATACTTCTGTGCTGTTGCTGGATCAGGTACGTGCTGAATAATCATCTCTAGGATAGCCTTGTATAGGGGTATCTCCTGAGCTAGCTCATCTATATAACCCTTCTCATAAGCATCAACTATGTTAGAGAACTTAAAGCCAAGTCTCCGAGCCTGTGGTATAGTTAAACCCCACTTGTGGAGGGCACTACCAAAAGCTACCTGTCCCTTAGCTGGATCAACCTTCCACTTATCCTTGATATCTGGTTCACCATATAGCTCAATTAATTGATTAAACTCCTTAATTATCTGGATAAATCTCTGCTGAATCTCGTTTGGAGATAGCTTGAGTTCCTTGATCAACCTATCAACCTTATTGATGTAGAGTAGTGGTCTAACTCTCTCCTCGAGAGCTTGCCTAACGACAGTCTCTGTCTGGGTCATGACACCTTCAACAGCATCAACAACTACAATAGCTCCATCCATTACACGTAGTGACCTAGTTACGTGACCTGTAAAGTCTATATGTCCTGGTGTATCGACGAAGTTTATGACGTATGGCTTACCCTCGTACTCGTAGTACAGGCTTACGTTAGCTGCCTTAATGGTCATTTGCCTCAGCTGCTCAATCTCTACGTAGTCTAGTGCAAGGGCCTTACCAGCAACCTTAGGTGAAAGTAAACCAGCACCCATGAGTAAGCTATCCATCGTCGTCGTCTTGCCGTGATCAACGTGAGCTAGTGTACCTACGTTTCGTACCTGCTTCGGATTCTTCACAATGTCAAGCATTTCGCTAATTCTCTTCTCAATAATTCTGACCATGGTTAGTAACCTCGTTTCACGCTTTACTCCACTCAGTTTATATGTTTTGTTACTTGTATCGGTACCCATCTACCTCCAGTAGATCCGTGTTCATGGTGCTCACTCAGATAAATCACTATAAGGAGTTAGTGACAGGGTTATTTCATACGAGATCCTATACCTACGTGGTGTTGCCTGTGTGTACTTCAGTTGATGTAAATACCAGGATTAGAGTGTACATATCTGATGCAAGGAAGTTCATTGAGGAGGCTATTGAGGAGTTTCAAAAAGGTATTAGGGAAGGTAATGTCATGGCTATTAGGGATGCCGCTGAGAAGGCTTGGAATGCTGTTGTTCAGGCATCAAATGCTCTTGTACTGAAGTTCATGGGTAAGGTTCCATCCAGCCATTGGGAGAGGAGGAGATTGCTTAGAGAACTAGAGAGACGTAATGCGAAGATTGCTGAGTATGGCTTTAGGGATAGGTACTGTGCTAGAGAGAGGAATCTTCATGAATTGGTCTTCTATGAGGGTATTATCGATATTGAGGATGTTGAGGATGAATTGGAGAAAGCTAAGAAGTACGTAGACGATGTTGTTAAGGTAATTGAGAGTGCTTGATCTCTATATCCTTGTTCTACTGCTCCTAACGAGAGCTAGTAGTATCGATTTAGCGTAGAGACTGTACCTAACCTCTTCAAAGTGTTTTACACGTGAGTACTATCGACTCTTCTCAACAATTCATCTGTTTTTAGTTCTCAGTAATGGGGGTAGTACGACCATTTTAATTTGCCATGTTTCAACAAGTCACTAGTTATTACGTAGCATCTCTTGAGCTTCAGGTATCCCTCCTCTGTTAACTTTCTCTCCTTGTTAACTGGACAACGTAATGTAGTCTCTTAGACGTGAAGGTCGTAACTGATACGTCATCAAGACTCCTAGTGTGTGGTATAGTAGCTGGAGAAAGAGTGTGTGGTGAATATAATGAGTAAATTGATGACATTGGTAGGAAATCCATAAAGCAATACCTTGGAAGACCTGTGAATAGCTTACTTCACAGGCAGTTAGTACAATACCTTTTCCTCTCCAGTTTTGACCCCAAATTTCTTAGAGAGCACTAAACTAGCTCTAAAAAGACTACTCCTGAATTGAAGAGCTAATCAGAACGAGTCGTATCGATCATCAATCACCGTCCGACTGCTTCATCACTCCAAAGATAGTGCCTTAGATACCTCCTAATGCTACTATAGGTTATTAGGATGAGTGAGATATCCCGCACCTTAAGAATTTTATCCATCAACAGCGATGAAGAATTATAATTGTGAGTTACTTAAGAGAACGGAGTTCCAGAAAAGCAAGCTTAATATTTGCTCAAAGTTAGGAACAAAATAATGTAACTGTAGATGAAGAGCGTAGAGTGCTAACCGATCAGTTACATGGGTCTTAAGACTACCTCAAGCAAGGTATTGAAGCATCTACTGTGCTCATGATTGCTGTATTACCAACGGAAGCGTTATAATTATAGGCCTCATAAGCCTAGTGGGTGTTGTACTTGTCTGAGAAGCCCCCTCTACTTAAATGGCTTGAGGAGAGAGGTATAAGGTTAGAGGATCTCATCAATACAGCTCTTGAGCTATTTGTTCCACATCCAGGTGTGGAGACAAGAGAGAAAGCTGAGAAGCTACTCAGAGAAGAACTTGAAGAAATTCTATGGGATGTAAATGTTGCATGCCTAGTGGTAGCATGTTTTCGCCTCGAGGAAGATGCGAGAGAGGGTAGAATACCTGGACTAAGCAGAGAGAGGTATGAAAGAGGTCCCGGTTTAGTAGTAGATGAGCTCTTAGGTATGGCTTTAGCAAGCTATATTGCAGGAACTAAAGGAGTATTTGAGTTCATACGTTTCGACCAGAGAAAGCCAGGCATACTCAAGGAGCTAGGTCCCTTCACCAATGATGCTATAGGAGGGCTCATTGCTGGTGCCTCCTCTAACATGTACACTAGGGCCCTTAGGGAAGTCAGACAAAAAGGTCTATGGAAACCGTACTAGTGTTTTGATATCTACCTTAGTGGAGGGTAAAATCAGTGCTTTATCACCTATTAAATATCTTCATAGTGGTAACCGGTATGTGCCCTCAATCGCGAGGTCACGCTGTAGGAGATACCTCATGATCACTGTAATACAACACAAGCTAAACCTAGAGTACATCCCTTACAATAAGCTACTTTATCTGAGAGCATAGTTGTAGCCTCTTAATGAAGTATGAAGTTGGTAATGTTCTTTCTGATGTAATTGCTCTTAAAGTAGAGGCTAAAGTCACGAATGTACATAAGCTTGAGAAATTACTCACTTTCTCAGAGGTAGTTGACTATGCATTCTAAGGAGCTTACTGGTATCATGCTATTTCATGAGGAGGAGAGAGGTAGGGAGTTTCTGGAGAAGATCACAGGTAAGAAGCCAGTATTCGTATGTGTCATAGGAACGACTGATACAGCTAAGATTCCGGGTATTTCTGCTGCAGGTAAGACACCTGAATTAACGGAGTACACCCCCGCTGCTGATGTAGAGCTTCTCATTTTGGGAAGATGTAAGTGCATAGATACGGTTCCAGTAACCCCTGAGGGTATACCAACTCCAGCTATAATAACTCTATCTGCGCTAAGACTTGCTCACATACCAGTTCTCGTGGTTGATGCTGGAGCTAGGATAAAGCCTCAAGTCCCCTTCATAAGTCTAGGTGGTTTTCCCGGTAAGGACATAAGAAGTGGAAGCGCTGTGGTAAATGTTGAGGAAGTATTTCTTAAAGCGAAGGTCCTTGGAGAACAGCTCTCCATGATAGCCGACTACCTAGTTGTGGGAGAGAGCATTCCAGGAGGTACCACTACAGCTCTAGCAGTACTTTTAGCACTTGGAGTTGATGCGAGAGGGAAGGTGAGCAGTAGTATGCCTCACAATCCTCATGACCTAAAGATTAGGGTTGTTGAGCAAGCTCTCAAAGCAGCTAGAATATCCTTTGGTCAGCTAGAGAACAACCCTCTAAAGGCTATTTCTCTCGTTGGAGACCCCATGATGCCTGCCTTCGCCGGAATAGTAGTGGGAGCTGCTAAGAGAATACCTGTACTAATGGCTGGAGGTACTCAAATGTGTGCAATACTAAAGATCGTTAAGGAACTTGATAAGAGCGTTGTTGAGAACATAGCTATAGGGACTACAAAGTGGATAGTTCATGATAGGACATCAGACATAAAAGGTCTTGTGAAGCAGATAGCTGATGTACCGATACTAGCTGCTAACATAGACTTTAGTGGATCTAGATTTGATGGTCTTAGAGC
>CAZYGV010000013.1:9762-16438 GCA_964647155.1 uncultured Thermoproteales archaeon
CTGACCTCACTAGTACTGAGTATCGTATTGACATTTCCTCTAGTGGGTATCCTGAACTCGATATACCTGATATCAACTGCATGGTTTACAGCTCTCCTCATAGTGTGTATTGCGCATAAGGTCCTTGGCTATATTACGGGGGATGTGCTTGGTGCAATAAATGAGATTTCCAGAATGAGTACCCTTCTTGTGATGGAGGGTGTTCTTGGGTGAAGGTTAAGGCTTTAGTCATGGCAGGAGGTAAGGGAACTAGAATGGGTATAGATGAGAAGCCACTTGTAAAGATTAGAGGAGAGCCAATGATTAAGCTAGTGCTGAATGCACTTATTAAGGCTAGAAGCGTTGAAGAGGTGATAGTCCTTACAAGCAGATACACCCCCAAGACAACTAGGGTAGTTAAGGAAATGAAGTTACCGAAAGTAAAGGTCATGGAGAGTCCAGGTGCTGGCTTCGTTGAGGATATTAGGTATGCTATTCGAAATCTAGGACCTGAAGTGTACTTAGTTGTATCAGCTGATCTCCCCTTGATAACTCCTTCATTGATAGACTTCATAGTTGAGAGATATGAGAAGTGTGGAAGGAGTTCCCTAGCTGTGATGATCCCTACCTACGTGTACGAACTTCTAGGCTTAAAGCCGAGCTATGTATTTAAAGTTGGTGAGAGGAGTGTAGTTCCTTCAGGTATAAATCTGATCGATGGTAGCAAGCTGAGAGAAGAAGAAGAGTTAGATGAAGAGTACCTAGTCATAGCTCATGAAGGTCTAGCTATGAATGTCAATAGACCAGAGGATATTAGCGTATGTGAGAAGTTCCTCTCTGAAAGAGAGCAAATACAGAGAGCATCTTTTTCCTGGATTTGCGAAGAACTTCGCAAATTGCTAGCAGAAGCTGTTAGGAGGAATCTAGGTGAGGCCGTACTACTTTCGGGAGGTCTTGATTCAAGTGTAGTGGCTTACCTAGCATCTAAACTAACGAAAGTAGAGGCTATAACAGTACTTGTGGAAGGTAACTGTGCGAGAGATCGCGAGTATGCCTCTTTAATGGCTAAGTTCCTTAACATTAAACATCACACCATTGAGGTCAGTCTCGATGAGGTACTGAGGTCAATACCTCGTGTAATAGAGGTTATGAGGACATTTGATCCCATGCAGGTACGAAATGATGTTGCCATATACTTAGGCTTGACAGTAGCTAAGAGCTTGGGTTTCAGTAGCGTAATGACTGGTGATGGTGCAGATGAATTATTTGCTGGGTACAGCTACCTATGTGAAATGGATGAAGAGAGAAGGGAACTAGAGCTTAGAGTACTGTGGGCAGCTATGAACTTCTCCTCTATCACCCTAGGTAATCACATAGGTATTGAGGTGAAGACCCCATACCTAGACAAGAGGATTAGGTACTTTGCTATGCTAATTAAACCTGAATATAGGGTTAAGGAGGGGGGAGGAGTTACATGGGGTAAATGGATACTGAGGAAAGCCTTCGAGGACATACTACCTCATGAAATTGTGTGGAGAGTTAAAAACCCTATAGAGGAGAGGGCTGGGACAAATATACTAACAAAGTACTTTGATGAAGTAATTGATGATCAGGAATTTCAGGAATTAACACGTGAGATAATGGAAGAGGATTTAGTGATTATCAGGGATAAAGAGCAGCTTTACTACTACCAAATATTTCGAAGTATATTTGGTCCTCCTAAGGACATGGGGGGAGCGGGTAAGGAATGTTCTTGGTGTAGAGCTAAGATCCCTAAGGGCTTTACCTACTGTCGAGTATGTGGAGCTTGTCCAGTTTAACCAGCTTTGTTGAATATGTAGTAATCCCTAGGGACTGTGTTTGAACCTAAATGTATATGCAGCAAGTAGAGGAGGGAAGTAGGGTAGGTCAGTACTCAGAATCTTCTTCACTACTCTGTCCCTGCGTGGTTCATCATCTCTCCGTGCTCAATATCTCGTGACTGTAGTTAAAGTTATTTTCGTGAATTTCTAGACTAGTCATCTCAGTGATGAACCATTGCAGCTCTGAGCAGTGAGGAAACCCCCTAGCTGACTCATTATGTGGGTATCTCTTTTAAGGAGGTTGAGTTCTAGGTCTTTCGTGGTGTTGTGAATGAGGTATAGATTGCTGGATATACTAGCTTGTCCAATGTGTAAGTACTTTCCACTGGAATACGTTGTGTTTTCTGAGAGAGTTAATCCTGAGGTCAAGTATCCTGGTGAATTAGGTAAACCTCATTGTGAGGTATATTGTGGTCTCTATAGGAAGTACATTGTTCCAGAGAATGTTAGGAGGAGAGTTATTGAGCTGAGAGATCAAGGTTTATCGTATTCTGAGGTTGCAAAGAAGGTTACTGAAGAAACTGGTTACTACCTTAGTGAGGAGATTGCGCAGATTGTTGAGAGGATAATTAGAGAAGGTAAAGAGAGTGAAATGTTTCACCCTAATCCAAGTGAGTTACCTTGTGAGGAATGTATTAAGAGGGAAATTGTTGAGGGTATTCTCTACTGTCCAAATTGTTTGAGATGGTACCCTATTCGTGAGGAAATTCCTGAGATGCTTCCCGATGACTTGAGATCTCTCGATGAAGACTATGAGTTCTTAATGAGATATAGGGATAAAGTACCTGAAATTATCCTACAGCAAGGTAAACCTGTAAACATTACGTACAAGAAGTAGGGATTAACTAGTGGATACAGCATATGTAAGGTGATGAACCCTCGTAAATTATGTAGAGGTCTGTTCCTGTCAGTACCTCTGCTATAGCTGTCGTTTCTCGAAGTATCTTCTCAGAGCTTGGTTTCCCACAGCTCTCTGCTAGGTCAAGTAGCTTTTCAGCAGCTTCAATTACTCTTTCGGTCTCTTCCCTACTCATATTCTCGAGAAACTCATTCCAGAATTTCCTAAAGTACGTGTACAGGGATGGTATGTAGATATGTGAAAGTACGTAGTACTGTAGCATTGTTGCTATGTTCCACATTCTCTCAAAGTAGTTATGTGTTAGCTCTGTACACCACTTAATACTGTCAATGTAGGCACTATACAGTAGATCATGGTGAATACCACCAGTAATCTCAAGTAATTCATTCTCTACGTGGAGATCTTTCACTAGCTCTAAGCAAAGTCTCCAAACTGTTGTACATCGACAGGTCTTTAGGTGGTATCTCTTTGGATATAAACCCTTAAAGTCGTGAACTACGTGAATTACCTCATGAACAATCAATGCCTCTATTGGATATCTGAGAGGCCCAGCAATAACGACTTTGTACTTACCTCTCTTTTCGCGAATTGATAGTCCATGGACAAGGTTGGCTTGAAGTAGGTATACTCTAATATCAATTGCTCTACCAGTTAACTTCCTCAGTAACCTTTTAGCAAACCTTTCAATTCTACGTCTCCTTGTAGAGAGACTTGAAGGAAGTGTACAGATCCTGTACAGCGATAACACTAAATTCACGAAATCACCACGAAGTTAGTGGTTGAACATTACTTCACTAAGTATCTTTTAAGTCTACTCTCAACTAATGACCTGCATTTGGAGCAGAAGTTATAGCTCTTCCTATCTGTATCAAGTATGGAGTTTGAGAAAGACATAACACAAAACCTATTGCTACAGTGCTCAAGACCGAAGGTATGTCCAAGCTCGTGAATAGCTTCCTTCAGTGCTCGGACGAGAAATAATTCACGATTAGGCTCCATACCGTAGAACTCACATTTCAACCTCGGTAAATATATGACAGCTACCTTACCACCTAACTCAGCTTGACCGAATACGAAGTTTAAACCATTAGAGTACGCATCTACATCAGCAACACCAAGCACTCTCAAGAAGTTACTTCTATCGAATACATACTTGAGGTACTGAAGCACTAAATCACTAATGTACTGACCTCTAATCGCATCATAGAATTCTCTAGGAATCTCAAGAACTTCACTGGCAACAAAACACTTAACACCGAGTATCTGCTCAATACCATTAGCTAGGTAGAAGAGAAGTTCGTCATCTCTAGACATAATTGGTTGAAGCAGTACAGCAAGCTGAATTACAGACCGCATTTCAAACCCTTACCCACAGCGTTAGGTTAGGTGTTAAGCTAGTGTCTAAAATTTCTAACCTCAAATCATTTACTTATTTGATTAAATGGTGTATGGACTCTGTTGAGGGTAAGCTTTATATTACATTGAATCATTTACATAAACCATGAGTAGGTTGAGAACTAGGATTACCTGGATGCACATAGCGTCATTTGCTCTCGCTACAGCGGTATGCTATGTACTAGCGGTCTTTGCTGTCATAGCCGCTCCTGTACCACCAGCTCCCGGTGTTTCTGCTCTCTACATAGCCGCTGCTGTTTACGTTCCTCTAGCGATATGGATGGGTATGTGGGGATGCTTAGCTGGGTACTTAAGCTGTTTCTTCCTAGGTCTAGTACCATCAGGTTACAGTCCACTGTTCTCATTTGTATGGTCATGGTGCGACTTTCTCGAGGGTTTAATGCCGCTACTGTTCTTTAGACTACTCAGAATAGATCCTGACTTCAGTGTTAAGAAGCCTAAGTTTATCAAAGTAATGGCACCACTTGTCGTTACGGGTGCTGGCCTAGTTATAGTAGGTGCACTAATTAACTACTACCTCGGTGTATTTGGTCATCCCTTTACAACCATAGCCCTTGCCCTTATGTACTGCGGTATAGTGCTAGCTATCATAGGTATAGTTATCGGTGCCTTGGCAGGTGATGTGAAGACTTGGGTCACGTACATAATATCAGGTATAGTGCTGGCTTCTGTCGTCAGTGGTCTCTGGGGTGCAGGAACTCTATGTCTGGTACCTGGTCTGTCACCACTTTACGGTAAAGCACCCTTCACAATAGTTTTCACTGGATGGGTCATTGGTGATATGATAGTACTGTCGACCATTGGAACTGCGTTACTCGTTACTCTGACTCCACTAATCAAGAGAACTCCAATATATGTGAGGGGTTGGTTCAGTTAACATGTTGTACTTCCTCTCTTTCTCTCTATTACTATGTAGGTAACTGTGGTGACATTATGGGTACACAGGTATTTCACACACTACTGGGAGTATGTGCTAAACCCACTTGGATTCATAGACTCCACGTCGTGACTAAGCTAGTTGTTGTAATGTCGTTGAGTATCTCTGTGATAATGGTGAGTGATGTCTTTAGTGCTATTGCTCTTCTCCTGCTCTCTGGTACTATGCTCTATCTGTCACGTGTGACTTTGGGTACTCTTAGGAAGTATGTACTCGTATTCATTGGTATTCTTCAGCTAATAGCTCTCTCCTATACCTTGATTACTCCCTTACCAGGTAGGTACGTATTGGTTGATGTTGAGTTACTTCGTGTGGTTGCTGAGAGAGGTGTCTTCGTTTGGCGTATCCTCATCACGGATGAATCTCTTAAGTACATCTTCATTCTCGGTTCTAAGTTCTTAGTTATGATATTTACAGCAGTGCTACTGCTCAATATAGTTAATGAGCGTGAACTCATTTGGGGTTTGAGGAGTATTAAGTGTCCTTACGTAGTTGCTGTAGCTCTCGCACTTGTGTTTAGAGGTATCTCACTATTCATCAATGATTACTTCGTAGTTCGTGATGCTATTTCTCTACGTGGTCTCTCTCTTGAAGAGGCTTCTCTACCTGGTAAGTTAAGGACCTACTTCTACATGTTGATCCCGTTATTTGTACTGATGATTAGGAGGAGCTATGAGGTTTCACTCGCTCTAGAGGCTAGGGGTTTAAGAATAAGACCAGGTAAGGTCAGTACTTACTATAGAATGACCTTCACTATGCGTGACCTAGCTGTGTCTATGGTGTTTGTTCTAGTGCCTGTGCTATTCTACCTCCATTTAATTGGTTCTGTTTAGTGCTGTTGTTTGAGAGGTGATGAAATGGGTAAGGTGATTGAGGTTGAATCTCTTCGGTGGAAGTACTCAGGTAGGGATACGTATGTGCTTAAGGATGTTAATCTACATGTTGAGAAGGGTGAGTTTGTTGGTATTGTCGGTCCTTCTGGTGCTGGTAAGACTACTCTCTGTCTTTGCTTTGTGGGAATTATTCCTCAGAGAATTCCTGGTGAGTTTAGTGGTTGTGTTAAGGTGTTTGGTCGCAGTACAACGGATGTAGATACTACTGAGCTAGCGAAGTATGTTGGTCTTGTCTTTGAGGATCCTGAGACTCAGTTCATAATGACTACCGTTGAAGATGAATTGGTTATTGGTCTTGAAATGCTTAATTTACCTCCTGAGGAGATTAGAGAGAGAATTAGGTGGGCTCTCGATATTGTTGGTTTACCTATGGAGTTCCTCAATAGGAGTCCACTTGATTTAAGTGGTGGTGAGAAGCAGAGAGTTGCTATTGCATCTATACTAGCTAGACAGCCTCGTATCTTAGTTCTCGATGAACCTACATCTGATCTAGATCCTAGAGATAAGGAGAGTGTTCTCTCAGCCATTGTACGTATTAGGAAGGAGCTAGATATGACTATTGTGTTAGTTACTCATGAGCTAGATTTTCTACTGAAGTATGCTGATCGAGTAATCGTTCTCTCTAATGGTGAAGTCATTTGTGAGGGTGAACCTAGGGAGGTCTTTATGAGGTACTACGATGTGTTGAAGAAAATTGGTGTTGACGTTCCTGAGGTAATCGAGATCTCGA
>CAZYGV010000014.1:0-13785 GCA_964647155.1 uncultured Thermoproteales archaeon
GCATAGGAATCTGATAACTGCTTGCTTATCAGGTTCTCTCCACTCAAGTACGTACCTATCCGTTACACTTGGATTTAGGAACCATTCTCTAATCTTAAGTGGTTCTACTGGGAACTTAGCATTCTTTAGGTATGGTGTATTTAGCAACTTCTCAAGAGATCCAAATTGTCTTATCAATCTCAGTGCTGTTTTGGGCCCTATACCTGGTACACCATCTGGATTGTAGTCTGTACCTAGTAGTATTGCTATATCGATTAGCTGCTCTCTAGTTAGCTTCAAGTCCTTGAGCACATCATCGAGAGTAATGAGTTCGGGCTTTACCTCTATGTATACGTCCTTACCTGGTAACTTCCTCCTACCTGTAATCGTTAGGTTTCTAACTAGTCTAGGTGCACCGTAGAGTAGTGCATCGTAGTCTTGACTAGCTGCTGCCCACACGTCGCCTTTTCTAGCCATGTAGGCTGCCTGTGCTTCACCTTCTGACGGTGCTTGTACCCACGGTATACCCATGTATGTGAGTAGCTCTTTAGCGTCTTTAACCATCTCATCAGTTAGCTTAGAAGCTTGCTGTGCGTACTTCTTAGCTGCTGCTAAGTCTCCTCTAGCTATTGCTTCTTCATACTTCTTCAATGCTTCTTCCTTCATGGTCTTTCTCTTCAAAATCTCAATAGTTTTCATCTCTGGTGGCTTACCATCAAATACGTACACCGGCTTAATACCGTGCTCAAGTAAGTTTACAGTCCTGTATAGTAGACCACTTAGGTGACTCGTAATTCTCCCTTTTGAATCCATTAGTGGTGTACCATCGGGCTGCCTTATAGATGCTAGGAACTGATAGAGTGCATTGTATGCATCCAGTGCAATAACCTTACCTCTCAACTGCTCTAGATCGATGGTTGATCTCTTCGTTATCAGTTCACCAAAGTTCTTTACGCCCACATTATGACCCTCATCTCACAATCTTTTAGCTATCTTAATAAGCCTTATTCCTCTTTTCATTTCCTCAACCTGGATTAGTCCTTCTAGTTCAAGTCTCATCAAGGTCTTAATGACTTCGCTCCTAGCTATGTTATCCCCATAAATAGCCTTCAGAGCTTCCATTAACTCATCTTCTTTCATCTGTTGCTTCTTTCTAACGATTTCGAGTATAGCTACGTGAAGTGGTATGGAGAACCTACTTGACATAGAGGTCATCAGTAGTACATTGTTACGTGATGTACTCTCCTCTCTATTAGTGACCTAGCTCTCTTACCCCACTCCTCATACATCTTTATGAGGTCAGGTGTTACTGATGGTCTAACTCTCTTAAGTGCTTCTTCGAAGTGCCTCCAGGATACTCTATCAGCATTAATGTTTTCCCTAAGTGCTAGTAATCCAGCTTCTCTACACAGGAGCTCTAAGTCAGCACCTGAATAACCATCTGTTCTTCTAGCTAATTCCTCTAGGTCCACATCCTTATCAAGTGGCATATTCCTCGTATGTATCTTCAGTATCTCTAATCTAGCTCTGTAGTCTGGTGGTGGTACGTAGATTAGTCTGTCAAATCGTCCAGGTCTAAGAAGTGCTGGATCCAATATATCTGGTCTGTTAGTAGCTGCTATAACAACAACATTCTCTAACCTCTCAATACCATCCATTTCCGTGAGCAGTGTACTGACTACTCTTTCTGTTACACCTGAATCTGCGTACCCAAGTCCTCTCATTGGTGCTATTGCATCAATCTCATCAATGAATACTACACAGGGTGCAGCCATTCTAGCTTTCCTAAAGACTTCTCTAATTGCCCTTTCTGATTCACCAACCCACTTACTGAAGATCTCTGGACCTTTAATTGCGATGAAGTTTGCTCCTGACTCAGTAGCAACAGCCTTAGCTAACAACGTCTTACCACAACCAGGTGGACCGTAGAGAAGTATTCCCTTAGGTGGTTTGATACCCATTCTCTTAAACGCTTCAGGATACTTGAGAGGCCACTCAACAGCTTCTCTCAGCTGTTGCTTAACCTCTTCCAGACCACCTATGTCATTCCACCTAACTGATGGTACTTCAACAGCTATCTCACGTAGTGCTGATGGAGTTATTTCCTTTAGCGCATCTAGGAAGTCCTGCATCGTTACTCTGAGATTCTCAAGTACTTCAGGAGGTATGGTTTCCTCATCCAGATTTATCTTTGGTAGTACTCTTCTAAGTGCTCTCATTGCTGCCTCTCTACAGAGTGCAGCTAGGTCAGCACCAGTGAACCCATGAGTCATCTCTGCTAGCTTCCTCAAGTCAACATCCTTGTCTAGTGGCATGTTTCTTGTGTGTACTAGCAGTATCTCGTACCTACCTCGTGTATCAGGTATGCCAACCTCTATCTCTCTATCGAATCTACCTGGTCTTCTAAGTGCTGGGTCTATTGCATTTGGTCTATTTGTAGCAGCGATGACAATTACATCACCTCTAGCTTCAAGACCATCCATTAGTGCTAGTAGCTGTGCAACTACACGCTTCTCTACTTCGCCAGTTACTTCTTCTCTCTTTGGTGCTATTGCGTCTATTTCATCAATGAATATTATGGCAGGTGCATTCTCTTGTGCTTCCTTGAATATTTCACGGAGTTTTGCCTCTGATTCCCCGTAGTATTTGCTCATGATTTCTGGTCCGTTGATTGCTATGAAGTATGCACCAGCTTCATTAGCAACAGCCTTAGCAAGAAGAGTCTTACCACAGCCTGGCGGCCCATGTAGGAGAATGCCCTTGGGTGGATCTATACCTAGGTGCTTGAATATCTCCGGATGCTTTAGAGGTAACTCAACGATTTCTCTTAGCTTCTGCTTAGCTTCCTCAAGATCACCTATATCCTCCCACGTCACCTTCGGTATCTTAGAAGTCTCTACAGGTTTCTCAAGTATCACCAAGTTTGTTATTTCCTTAATTACAACTATTCCAGAGGGTTTCGTTGTGAGTACTGTAAACGTAAGTGCTTTACTTAGAACGGGTACCTGAACTATATCTCCTTCAACAACTGGTCGATCTAGTAATCTCTTCTTTACGTATGCTACCAAGTTATTGTCTACAGCTAATGTTATTGACATAGGTGCCAATTTAACTAGAGTTGCAGGCTTGACATCTAAGGCCTTCCTCACTATAACACGTTCACCTATTGACACACCTGCATTCTTTCTCAAAATACCATCCAGACGAATTACTTCCTGTCCTCTATCCTGATCGTATGGTGGTGCTACAACAGCTACAGTCCTCTTCTTACCTATAATCTCAACTATATCACCAGGTCTAATACCGTACTTCTCCATTACTTCAGGATCCATCCTAACACGACCCTTACCAACATCTTTACTCTTAGCCTCTATGACACGTAGCCTTATCTCGTTACTACTCTTAATCATGCTTCACACCACAGCACCATTGCAAAAGTAATCTTCATCAGTAATCTTAGTCAAGGAGAGAAATAAAGTCCCTTCTCAAAAAGTAGCTGTTAAGTATACTGGAGATCTCTAAACGAACATCCTAGTTATGTAGATTACCTCTACTTGGCTAACGTCATCTATACTCGATATAGCTCTCTCAAGAGGTTCTGTACCACCGGTAGTTTCTTCAGGTATCACAACATGAACCTTGAGGGCCTTTAGACCAAAGGCTATAGGTTCTTCCTCGATCTTAACTAGCTGAAACTCCTTAGGTAGGACTTCACCAATCTTCTTCTTCAACTCCTCTAAATTGACCTCAATACCCTTCGGAAATACTCTCGCTACTACGTATACTCGCCCTCCACCACTACTACTCATAGATTTCACCTACGGACCTTCAAAACCACATTTTGGACACTTATAAGTGTTTGCTAGTCTTCTACATCTCTCACAACGCCAGATAACTACTTCACCACAGTTAGGACAGAGGAATCTAGCTGCTCTCTCGTACGGTGGTATGGTTTTTCCACATGAGCTGCATACAGGTAGCTCCAGCTGATCTCTAGGTGTCTTAGCTACCATACTCAATCCCACCACAGCTATGGCTCTAACCTATATCGGTCTCGTGGATACAGCACGACCTCCCTTATATCTTTCCTCCTCAACATCATCATGAGCAACCTACTTAATCCAAGACCCCAACCTGCGTGGGGTGGCATACCGTACTTGAAGAACTGTAGATGTGAGCTGAAGCTCTGTGGATCTAGACCTTGCTCCCTAATTCTTCTCTCAAGTAAGTCCTTATCATGAATTCTAGTACCACCAGAAGCTACCTCTAGCCACTCAATATTGAGATCAAAACTCTCACTCTCCTCAGGATTATCATCACAAGGCTTCGTGTAGAATGGTCTTAGTGCTGTTGGCCAGTAGTAGATGAAGTATGGTTGTTGACCAACTCTTTCGCTAAATACTTTGAGGTGGTAAGTGGATAGATCATCACCCCACTTAACCTCAATACCTCTCTCAACTAGGTAATCAATGACTTCGCTGTACTTAAATCGTGGAAATGGTTTCTCTGGAATCCTAAGGTCAATACCAAGTACCTGTAGCTCTCTCCTACACTTATCCTTCACTGACTTATAGATCTCGACTATCAGATCCTCAAGTAACTCCATTACGTCGAACATGTCGGCAAAGGCCATCTCGATGTCAACTGAAATAAATTCATTGAGATGATAATTCGTGTCATGCTTCTCAGCTCTAAATGCAGGTGCTATCTCAAATACCCGCTCAAAGACAGCGCAAAGTTGCTCCTTATACAGCTGAGGACTCTGAGCTAGGTATGCCACCTTACCGAAGTAATCTACTCTGAAGAGATTTGCACCTCCTTCAGTTGCTGTGGCTATGATCTTGGGTGTGAAGACCTCCATGAAGCCACGGTCTACAAGGAAGCTCCTAATTACTTGAAGTACCGTGTGCTGTATCCTGAAAATAGCCCAGTTTTCAACTCTTCTCAAGTCAAGCACTCTGTACTTCAACCTTGTATTCAGATCTGCTGGGGTTTTCCCAGTTATATCAATTGGTACAACTCGATCAGATTTGCTGATGATCTCTATCTTGTACGGAATGACCTCTATACCTAGCTTAGCTATTTGGCTCTTCTTCACAATACCTTCGACATGGATGACATCCTCTCTTGACAACGACTTAGCCATCTCAAGTACTTCGCTAGGTACTGAACCAGCTTTAATCGTTAGCTGCACTACACCCTCCTTATCGCGAAGAAGAACGAACACTATCTTACCGAGGTCACGGACATCATGTACCCAACCTAGTAGATGCACTACCCTACCGTCCATCTCTGGAGTTAACTGAGACGTGTAGACTCTATTCCTACATATCGGCATCACTAACCCTCAACAACGACTCTAACCCTTGTACCGAACACAGTACTGATAAGTGACTCGAGTTCACGAGGTGAGAAGATAGATCTCCTAGCTTCACGAGCTACTCGAATAACGGTCTCAGAAGTACCGTCAGGAAACCACACAACATTAACACCAAGTACAGCAAGAGGCATCACTAATTGTTCAATACCCTCCCTAAAGCTCGTAGCAACATCCACTACACGTACCATCTTGCCTAGCCTATCCTCAAGAACCTTGTTCAACCTCATCAGTAAACTCCTCGAAATACCTCTCAAACCTCTAAGCAATACCACCAACACTCGATCACTCTCAACACATCTAACGTACTCACTATCCTTCAACTGAGGAAACTGATTCTCTATATCCAGCAATACCTTCATGACCTCCATATCACGCTCAGTAACCTGACCACTCCTAACCAAGCTCTCACACCTAGGACACAAGACACCAGTCCTTAGACAAAAGGTACATAGAGGAATTTTCACGTGAACTACCTCCCCACAATTATTGTCATAGCAGTCTTCCTAAGATTCTTCCCACCCCTTCCAGGTACGAGCTCAGTACCGATAATGACCTTCTTAATCAGTAAGTCCTTCATGAAACAGTTCTTAAGTGTTGCGACTACATCAACAGCCTTCGAAATAGCCTTACCCCTAGCCCTAATCTCAACCTCTGGATAACCTTGGTGAAATAGCGTTAAACAAGCTGTCACATAAGTCATGACAGGCTTCCTACCAATGATAACACAGGGCTTCTTCACACCACTCATAACCTTAAACCTCAATTCAAAGCAATACAACAGACTAAGTATTAAAGAAAACCGTAAGTTAGCAAAATCAGCACAACATACTGAGTCTATGAGGTATAGGTATATATAGCCCTTGACAGAAGAAAAGAAGTGAGGTAGGAGAATTATGCAACTAACAGAAAAACAGATAGCACTTCTTAAGTACCTACTCGACAAATCCCAACCACTAAAGGTATACACCGTATACATATCACAGGAAGAACTAGCACACGAACTAGGAATAACAAGACAAGCACTCAGCACACACCTAAGAAAACTCAAAGACCTTGGACTAATCAGAACAGGAAGAGAATTCATAGACGTAACAGAAAGAGCACTAGAAGTACTAGGACTAAAAGCAAGCGACGCCTTCGTACTAATCAAAGTAGAACCAAAAGCCAGAGGACAGGTATACGGTAGACTCCTCACATTCCCAGTAGAGAAGATCTACAGAGTAACAGGCGACATAGACCTAATAGCAGTACTAAGACAATCACACCTCAACGAATTCCTAAAACAAATAAGCAAACTAGAAGGAATAATCTCAACATCAACACACATAGTGATAGAAGAGCTGAAGTAGTGAAGATAGCTAAAATAGCTAAACATTTACCGCTATAGAGGGAAAGACAACCTTACATTTTTACAGTAGTGAGAGTTGAAGCGATAGTACATTGTAGACCCCTAAATTCGTTTTCAAGGAATGTAAGTAGAGGAGCATGAAGAGAAAACAACCAATACTAGTGTTAAGGAGAGGTTGTGTCATTGATGAGGAATTTCAGGAATTACTACAGAAGCTACTCATAAAGTACAAAACCATCACCGTAGTAACTGAGAGCAATGATCCTTACTACAGACTAGGCTTCTTTCTTGCAGATGGAGCTAGAGTAGATATACTTCATCACCTACTACATAAATGGGACTTCTGTGTACGCAGTAAGAAGTACTATGTACTTCGCTATATATTGAGAGATATAGCTCCTATACTGTCCTCATACCCTATCACTCGCATCAGTGCATGGACACAGAGAGGTAGGCAGTACCTCTATGCTAAGTGTATGGTACCTGCTTCCGAAGCTTTATTCCTCAGAACGATTCTAGGTTTTGCTTATTTGGATAACATGGAGGTAGTGGATACCCTACTACTGTCCTTCATAGACAATGAGGATAAGTTAGCAAGATTTGTAGCAGGGTTGATAGATGGAGATGGATGCGTGAGGAAGGATCGGTACTACATTGATGTATTCATTCCCTTAAGTAGCCTAGAGGGAAAGATCGTAGGTAGGATATTGGATCTATTTACTGTGAAGTACAGCACCTTTGAGCAAAGTGGATACACGTACTTTAGGCTGCATATCGGCGAGAACTCTGATCTAATGAAGTTAGTAGCCAAATACTTGAGAATTAGCTCAAAGAGGAAGAGATTAAGCAGATTGTTGATGAAGTATATTGAGGAGGAGAGAACTATAGCTTTGATAATTGCACAATGTATAAGACTTCGAAGTAAGAAGCCGACAATACTCGTGATAAGTGCTGGTAGAACAATGTTGGTAGAGGATCTAGTTAGCAAGGTAACGAGATTGCTAAGTAAATTCAACGTGGAGTATACAGTGACAAATGCAAAGCGTAGAGGTACCTCAAAAATAATTTCAATACCCTGTGGACGGAACCCAAGTAACGTCACTAAACTTGCGAACTTATTTAGATACTACGGTATTCAGTATCCGATAGCACTAAAACAGGTAGCAAAACGAGTAGGTGTAGAGCTACCGGAGTAGTGAAATTCACTAGACTAGCTACCTCGCGTACTTCATGTGTAAAACGTTAAAATGGGGATAGTTGTAGAAGTAGACGAAGCGAGCGTAAGGTATGGGCCCCGTCGTCTAGCGGTTAGGATGCCCGCCTGACGCGCGGGAGGTCCCGGGTTCGAATCCCGGCGGGGCCACCACTTTTCTTCTTGTGTGGTAGGTGTATTAGCTACTTCTCACTTCTGTGTACTTGATGGGGGTTGGTATTTACATTGCTTTTGAGGGTATTGATGGTTGTGGTAAGACCTACCACTCAGGTAGGGTGTACAGGAAGTTAATTGACCTAGGTATTGATGCTGTATTGGTACGTGAACCGTACTATCCTGAACTACGTGAAGCGATAATGGGGAGGGTGTGGAATCCGGTATCTGAAGCTCTACTCTTCACTGCTGATAGGATTCAGCTTCAGTTAGAGATCATTGAGGATGCACTGAGGAGTGGTAAGGTTGTGATTAGTGATAGATCTGTCTACGCTACGTTAGCGTATCAAGCAGCTAGAGGAGTATCACGGCAACTACTGAATTTCCTCTACGAGCTAGTACCCATCAAGCCGCATCTAGTAATTCTACTCGATGTACCTGTTGAGATTGCTCTAGCTAGAGTTAGGGAAAGTGGTCGTAAAATTACGAGGTTTGAATCCATGGACCTACTTGAACGAGTGAGAGAAGAGTACCTTAGACTAGCTAGTGAACTACCTAATAAGTTCATCGTAGTGGATAGTGGTAGGGATGTGGAGTTAGTTGAGCAGGAGGTGTGGAGTCACGTACTTAGATTCCTCAAGGAGAAGGGAGTTGTCAAGTGATACAGAAATCGGTAAAACCTTAAAATCCACAATAACCCTACTACATAGGGGCCGTCGGCTAGCCTGGACTAGGCTGCACGGCTCGGGCCCGTGTGACCCGGGTTCAAATCCCGGCGGCCCCACCAGGTAGAGGAGGTACCTTCATGACCTCTCTAGCTCCTAGAATTGATCATGGTAAGTGTATTGGGTGTGGTATCTGCTTTTTCGTTTGTCCTAGTAACCCCAAGGTCTTTCAACCATGTAGAGGGCTATCTTGGGTAGTGAGTCCTGAGGCTTGTACGGGATGTAGGTACTGCGTCAAGTACTGTCCAGTACATGCGATAGAGCTAGTACCTCTCGAGTATGCAGGACCAAAACCACCAAGAGATTTCATTGAAGAAGTAGTTATAGGGAAGTTGACCGAGAAAGTGAAGCGGTGATGAGGAGTACCCTCGCCAGATAGATGACGAGTAGCCCAGTAGCTGACTAACTAAGAGAACCGATCTCACCTAACGACATTAGCTTACAGCTAGTCCACGAGAGATTTCCTAGAGAGAAAGGTGAAACGAGATAAGAGCAGAAGAAGTAAACTCTATAAACACAGATAGACAACACAAGGGATAGGGCCCGTAGCTCAGCCTGGTAGAGCGGCGGGCTTTTAATCACGTGAGAAGAAACCCGCAGGACCCGGGTTCAAATCCCGGCGGGCCCGCCATATTCCTACAATCTCTTTCATTCTATAGAGTGAGTCGCTGTTGTTATTGTGGATGATAGTGTTGTTGTCACTTAAACTGTGAGTGGAGTTACTACTGTGGATGTGTATTGCTGTGGTTAGTGTCTCGATTTTGAAGGTAGGAGAAAATATTTTCGAGTTTTGTGTGGTGTATTTCAGTATGTGTAGTCTTGAGGTTGCTAGGTTACTCTGTTCTGAGCAGAGTGTGGAGAATGTTCTCTCGAGGTACTTTTCAGATCTCGTGAATAGGGTGGGAGTTAGGTTACCAAAACTCTCTCCATGTGATGCACATTTAAACTACGCGTACAGGATTGTTGTTTTGCTATCTCTACTGAATGAGCTTGTTAAGTGTGGTGGTGGGTTTACGGCGTACACTATATCGGGTACCTCGTTGAGTAAGAGCGATGTCATTGATTTGACACCTATTGTACCGAGTACGGCAACTACAGATCTCAATCTTGCGCTTAAGAGGTTGATTCCTGTTGCCACTGTTGAGCTAGATGGTAGGTTGTTCTCGATTTGGTACAGCACTCTCTACCCGTGTGTGTCGAGTCCTTCCATAGTCGATATACTGGTTGTTCCATGTGTTGCTACTCTAGAGGTTTCGTACCATGGTGATCAGCCTATTGTGTATTGGGTAAGTACTGTCAATGAGGAGGGTAGGAAGCTTCCTATGGCTTGTGTTGTTAGGTCACTTAGACCTGACTCTGTATTTCAGTACTTCACCTATGTGGTACCTTCGTGGAGTATGAAGCATGTTGTTATTTGGTGTCAGTGTACTAGACCTAGCAGGAGGAGGATCGATCTTTTGATTAAGTTCTCCGAAGCTAATCCTGGGAGGTGTATTGCTGTTGCTCCGCCTGGTATTGATGTTCCTAAGGTTGAGGCAGTGCACTATTTGCAGGATTCAGGTGATTTAAGGTATCTATGCTCACAGTTACTGAGTAGCGTTAGGAGGTTGCTTAGGTGATTTAGCTTCTTGCCTCACATACTTACTCAGTAGCAGTATTCTGTTGAGTATAAAGAGTTCTTCCTTCTCAATATCTACTTCGTAACCTGCTTCAGTGGAGGATAGTAGGTAGTACACTTCAGCAACTGTATCACTTAGTAGAAAGAGGTCTCCTACTTCGTGTGGTTCAAGTGAAAGTAGTTCGGTGAGTAGTGTTCTCAATGTAGCTGTATCTAGTACTCCTCTGCTCAGCATTGTCACTACTTCACAGTATGTGTTCAGCAATGCTCTTGCTATTTCTTCACTGACTACTTCTTTTCCACTCAGTAGCTCTAGCATGTACTTGAAGTAGGGGACATGGTATCGAGGTATGTACTCAGTACCCTGTAGGAGTTTTAGGTATGGATTCACTATATCGAAGTACGTAGTAGCTAGTTGTTTTAGTGCATCTACGACCTTACTCCTCAGCTCTATATCGTTTAGTAGGTGTGAAGCTATGTAGCATTCAATCAGTAGGTCGATTAACTCAATGACATCACCTACCTCACCCCTATTCACGCTATTCAGCACCTTAGTACTTAAGCTCTTCAGTAGCTCTCTAATACTACTCATTGGCAGGTACATGGTTAGTACAAGTGATTACTTTTTAGGCGAGTGATTTATGTATAGTTCACAGTGATGAGAACCACCGGAGCTTAGTTCCTAGGTGCTGAGAGAGTCCCGCGCCTGATCTAGGGAAAAGGGAAATAACTGTGTATCCTTCCCAACTCTAGAGTGGTGTTAGTATGGAGATCAAGGTTACTCTTCGAACAGATGCTACTGCTAGAGATGTTGTATCTCTTATACTCGATAAGGTTAGAAATGCTAAGAGACTTGGTGAGAATGCTGTTGTGATACTAGATGATCAAGGCAACATAGTTGCTACCGTAGTAGTGAATCAGATTGAGGATGGTTTAACGGAGATCACTGTCAAGGCCTCAAAGTATACTGATGTCTTGGACTTACTCCAGAGTGAGGTAAGTGCTGAGGTTACTAGTGTTGAGTAGCTCTAGAGTTCTACGTCTAGGTGATTACGAGGTTACTCTTGAACTACTTCCAGGTACATCAAGTATTGACTTCGAGAATGCCGTCTCCATTATTCGTGAGATTGCTAGTATTGCTAGCGCATATGTAGTACCCCTTGAGCATAGGATCGAAGCTACTGTCGATACAACGAAGGTTAAAGTGAAGCTCTTATTCAAGGAGTTGGATGCCCAGTTCTTTATCACTTTACTCGAGCTGTTCGACTATCTGTATGTGTACTCTATGAGGGTTAGTGATCACGTTATTGAGCTGGTTGTCGACTTAGGTGCAGCTGACGTTATTAAGGAGTTTACTCGTGGTTCCATGGAGTGTGAAGGTTGTGGTTACTGGTATTGAGATTAGGAAGGTTCAAGAAATTAAGGGTTCTCTCTACGTATCACTTCCTCGTGAATGGACTAAGAGATTTGGTATTGTCAAGGGTTCTCTCATAATCTTTGAGGTTTCACCAGATGGTGTTCTCGTGATTAGACCGTGGCGGGATGTAAGTGTTGTTGAGGATAGTACGGAGTTACGTAAGGTATCTGTCATAGCTGATCAGTACCTGTCGAGGAAACTCATGTCGTACTACCTACTTGGCTTTGATTTGATTGAGGTCAAGATTAGGCCAGAGGTAGGTGAAGTGGCTAGGAAGTGTATTGATGAAATGTTGAAGCTTCTCCCTGGTCTTGAGATCATTGAGGAGAGTAAGGATACTATTGTTCTTCAGTGCTTCACCGATACCAGTGGTAGTGAGGTAAGTAAATTAATTCAGAGAATGATTAATGTTGTTGCAAAGATGCTGTACTCAGTACTTGAGTACTACGAGACAGGTAAGAAGGAATGTCTTGAAGATATCTTGAGGAGGGATTACTTGGTTGATAGAGCTTACTTCTTAGTCGTTAGAGGAATTCGAAAGGCACTGTGTAGTAGAGCTAATTTCAATCCTCTTAAGTTGCTGGACTATAGGTTGCTAGCTATGATAATTGAGCAAGTTGGTGATCTCTGTGAGGAGTTCGCTAAATCTGCATTGACTAGGGATTACAGTAGGTTGAGTCCTGAGGTTATTGCTAGGTTTAGATCTGTAGTCAATGTCCTTGTCTCTACACTACGTAAATGTATTCAGGTTTACGAGAGATGTGATGTAGTTGAGCTGACGAAGTTGATTTCCGAGCTAGGTCGTGTGGAGAATGAACTAGAGAAGTTGAGTTGTTTATGCTGTGAATTAGCTAACTTACTACGTCGTGTAGGGAAGTTGGTAAGTGATGCTCTAGACTTAGTGCCGTATAGAACTTAGGTAGCATAGCCTTCTCTTACCAATTTTGTCGCTAAATCGATGAACTTCTCTCTTTTCCTCCTATGCTCTTCCAACCACTTTAGTATGATTTCAACAGCCTCTCTCTTACACTCACCACATAGTCTCTTACCTGTTACACACTCCTCATAGATCTTCAGCAACTTACTATCGTCCTCAACGAAGTGAAACATCAGTACCTCATAAACACAGCAAATCTCCGGTACACCACCTTTCTCACGCTGCTCCTTAGCTGTTGGTCTACCGCCTGTAAATGCATTCATTATCTTGAACTTCACACTCTCTAAATCTTCTGTCAAGGTAAACATACCCATTGGATTTCTCTTAGACATCTTCTTCTCTCCTGTTAGAGACCTCATCAACCTATGGTATGTGGCACTAGGAAGTTCAAAGCCATAAATTGACCTATATCTCTGGGCTATATCCCTAGCAAATCTGATATGTGGATCTTGATCTGCACCTACAGGAATGACCGTTGGTTTTGGTCCACCAAAGTCCGGGTGCTGTGGTAGTAGTATGTCTGCTACCTGAATTATAGCTGAGAGGTATAGTCCGAAGTGTCTTGGACCGTAGATAGCTTCTAGGAGGTTCATTGATATTCCACGAGCGAAGACTGTTGCCATCTGTAGTACTCTCCTCTCCCTAGATTGTCTATAGACATAAACTCTCTTAGGGTCTAAGCCTAGGGCAAGTGTATCAGCTATGTTGCTAATAGCTATCTCCTCAGCTTTATCAAGTGGTATACCATTGTCGTTCCAAGCCTCTACATCGGCTATGCAGTAGAACGCCATTGCTTTATTGGAAAGTTTTTGGAAGAAGATTATTTCTTCTGCCGTGAGCTTAGTACCTAGATGGAAGTCACCTGTAGGCTTTATACCGGATAGAACCGCGTACTCCTTACCCTCTTTGATAGCTTTGAGTATCTTCTGGAGATCTCTATGACCGAAAATTATCTTCCTTCGAATTAATCTATGCTTAATTGGGAACTCGTCAATTAGAGGATCTATTGGTTCAA